>DASWFA010000128.1:0-6562 GCA_036394475.1 Binatia bacterium | reverse complement strand
GCGTCGATCGGATCGAGCTGCGCCGCCTTGCGCGCCGGGTAGAAGCCGAAGAAAATGCCCACCCCGCCCGAGACGAGGATCGCGATCGCGACCACGTCGGGGCGGACGAGCACGGGCCATTCCATGAACCGGTGGATGAGGTCCGAGCTGGCGATGCCGATCAGGATGCCGAGCGCGCCGCCGATCGCCGCCATCACCAGCGCCTCGACGATGAACTGGAGCAAGATGTCGCGGCTGCGCGCGCCGACCGCCATGCGGATGCCGATCTCGCGCGTCCGCTCGGTGACCGAGACGAGCATGATGTTCATGATGCCGATGCCGCCGACGAGCAGCGAGACCGAGGCGATGCTGCCGAGCAGCACGGCCATCACCGTGGCGCTGTTCGACGCGGCCTCGGCGATGTCGGAGAGGTTCCGGATGATGAAATCGTCGTCGGTGCCGGGGCGGATCTTGTGGCGCTCGCGGAGCAGAAGCGTGATCTGGTTCTTCGCCTCTTCGGTCAGGTCGCTCGACGCCGCGGCGACGACGATCTGTTGGATGTAGGTGACGCCCAGGACGCGCTTCATCATGGTCGTATAGGGCACCATGACCACGTCGTCCTGGTCGTTGCCCATGCCGCTCTGCCCTTTGCCGCCGAGCACACCGATGATGCGGAAGGGAATCTTTTTGATCCGGACGACGTTGTCGATCGGGTCCTCGCTGCCGAACAGGTTGTAGGCGACGGTCTGGCCGATGAGCGCGACCTTGGCCGTGCTGTCCACGTCGGCCTGCGTGATGAAGCGCCCGGTGTCCACTTTCCAGTCGCGGATCTGCTGGTATTCCGGCGCGATCCCCTGCACGGAGGTGGACCAGTTCTGCTCGCCGCCGATCACCTGCTGCGTCTGGCGCAGCACCGGCGAGGCGCCCGTCACCACCGGGATCTGGCTCATGATCGCCTTGGCGTCGGTGTCCGTCAGGCTCTGCCGGCCGCCCGAGCCGGTGCGCGCGCCGCCCAGGTTGACCGCGCCGGGCAGGATGACCAGCAGGTTGGTGCCGAGGCTCGCGATCTGCTGGCGCACCAGCGCCTTGGCCCCCTCGCCGATCGCCACCATGGCGATGACGGCGCCGACGCCGATGATGATGCCGAGCATGGTGAGAAACGAGCGCAGCTTGTTTCTCCCCAACGCGCGCAGCGCGATTCTGAAGGCCATCAATAACATACAAATTTTTAACTTGTTTTTTTATCCGAAATAATCAGCCCGTCGCGAAAAAGAATCTGCCGCTCGGCGTAGGCGGCGATGTCGGGCTCGTGCGTGACGAGGACGATCGTGATGCCTTCCCGCCGGTTTAGATTTTGAAACAGCTCCATGATCTCGGCGCTCGTCTTGCTGTCGAGGTTGCCGGTCGGCTCGTCGGCGAGGATCAGCGCCGGGCGGTTCACCAGAGCGCGCGCGACCGCCACCCGCTGCTGCTGGCCGCCGGAGAGCTGGTTGGGCATGTGATCGAGCCGGTCTTCCAGGCCGACCAGCCGCAGCACCTCGTGCGCGCGCCGGCGCCGCTCTTTCGCCGGCATACTGTTGTACATCATCGGCAGCTCGACGTTCTCGACGGCGGAGGTGCGGGAAAGCAGGTTGAAGCCCTGGAAGACGAAGCCGATCTTGCGGTTGCGGATATGGGCCCATTCGTCGGCCGTGAGCTGGCTCACGTCCTCCCCTTCGAGATGGTACGCGCCGGAAGTCGGCCGGTCGAGGCAGCCGAGGATGTTCATGAAGGTGGATTTGCCGGACCCCGAGGCGCCCATCACGGCGACAAACTCGCTCCGGCGGATCTCCACGTCGATGCCGCCGAGCGCCTCGACCTCGATGTCGCCCATCCGGTAAACCTTGCGGAGCTTGCTGATCCGGATGACTTCGTCCAGGCGTTCCGCGCGCTCCGATGGAAGAGCTTCACGCCGGGGAAATTCCGCCGGGCCGGGCTCAGAATCCAAAAGGCCGCCTCCCCGGCGCGGCGGCGCGCGCCTGGCCCGCGCTGGACATCGCCACGATCACCGGCTCGCCTTCCTTGAGCCCGTCGGCGATCACTTCGGTGGAAGTGCCGTCGGTGATGCCGAGCCGGACTTTCACCGGCGCCGCCTTCTGGTCCCTGAGAACGTAAACGGTCCCTTCCCTGGGGCGCCCGCCGCCCCTCTGCCCCGGGCCGCGGCCGCCGGGCCGGCTGCCGCCGCGCTGCTGTCCGGCGTTGTCGCCGGCCGGCGCCGACTGGGCCTGCGGCCTCTCTTCGAGAGGCCGGAAGCGGAGCGCCGCGTTCGGAACCTTGATGGCGTCGTCCTTGCGGCTGACGAGAAATTCCACGTTGGCGGTCATGCCGGGCTTGAGCAGCATCTCTTTGTTGTCGATGCCCACCACCGCGTCGTACGTCACGACGTTCTGGACCATGATCGGCGCGTTCCGCACCTGGAGCACCTTGCCCTGGAAACGGCGCGTGGGATAGGCGTCGACGGTGAAAATCGTCTCTTGATCCGTCCAGACGTTGCCGACGTCGCCTTCGCTGACGTTGGTGTCGACCTGCATCTTGGAGAGATCGTTGGCGATCAGAAACAATACCGGCGCCTGGAGCGAGGCCGCCACCGTCTGTCCGACGTCCACGTTGCGGGAGACCACGATGCCGTCCACCGGCGAGCGGATGATGGTGTGGTTCAAATCGACCGCGGCCTGCTGTAGCGCCGCCTTGGCGAGCTCGACTTGGGCATTATTGACCTTGAGCTGCGCCACGGCGCTGTCGTAGGCGGTCGCGGCCGCGTCGAGATCGCTCTGCGCCACGAGGTCGCGCTTGCGGAGCACCTGGTTGCGCTCCATCGTGCGTTTGGCGTCCTCGACCGCGACCTGGGCCTTGGCCACGTTCGCTTGGGCCGAGACGACGTTCGCCTTCGCCTGGTCCACCGACGCCTTGAATTTGTCCGGATCGAGCTCGGCGACCACCTGCCCCTGCTTCACCTTGCTGTTGAAATCGGCGTTGAGCTTGGCGATCGTCCCAGAAACCTGGCTGCCCACCTGCACGGTGACGACCGCCTGCAGGGTTCCGGTGGCGGTCACCACCTGCGTGATCTCCCCTTTCTGGACCGGCGCCGTCACGTAGGGATTTTCCCTGGCGCCGTCGCGGAGGCCCCAGTAGCCCAGGCCCAGCACGGCGGCGGCCGCGAGCGGAGCGGCGATCAGGAGTTTGCGATTGAGCTTCACGGCTCTTTACGAATGCCCTGAAAGATCTTTTCGACCAGCTCTTCCACTTCCTTCTTTTGCGCCCGCTCGAAAGTCACGCCGCTGGTGATGACGGCGTCGGGCTCCAGGTCTTCCAGCAGATGCTCCACCGTGACGCGAAACAGGGACATGAAGGAGACCCCGTCCATCGACTCTTTCACCTGCCGCGCCGCGCCTTTGACGTAATAGTTGAGGTCGCTGTCGGTGATGAGCAGCGTGATCTTCCCGGTGCGCCGGAGGTTTTTCGCCGTCGTGCTGGTCTTGCCGACCGCCAGGTCGATCGTCGAGCGGTCTTTCGCCACCACCTCGGAGTAGGACAGCATGCCCGGATGGGCCCAGCCCGACTCGTCCACGGTCACGATGACGATCGCCTTGTCCTTTTTCGACGACAGCGAGTCGCCCTTCAGCCGGTGCAGCAGTTCTTCGGTCAGTTCGCTTCCCAAAAGCTGTGACATTCTTTCTTACCTCTTCCTCTCGCAGTCGAGATTCTCGCCGCATGCTTCCACCCTCATGCCTCGTCCGTTTCCATGAGCTCCCGCCGCTTGCCGAAGCCCTGCTCGTTGTCGATGTAAAACACCCGCTCCGGCGCCACGCGGTAAAACTTGACCTTGAGGAAGGCCTTGTAGAGGGGGCCGCTCTCCGGATCGGTGAAGAGCTTCATGACCTCGGGATATTTGCGCGCGTACACCGCCGCCGCCTTGGCCTTTTCGAGGAGCGTTTCGACCGCAGCCGCGCGTCCCTCGAGCTGGATGCCTTTGATCTTCCGCCAGTCCCGGTAGTCTTCCTGGATCGTCACCGCGACGCGCGGGTTTTGCGCCAGGTTCTGGCAGTGGCGCGAGTCGGGGACGGAAAAAAAATAGAGCTTGAGCCCGTCGCTGGCGTAAAACACCGTCGCCGCCCACGGCACCTCGCCCGCGGAGGTGCCGAGCGTCATCGTGTTGTGGCTTTCCATGTAGTCGAGAATCTGGCGTTTCAGCTCGTCCGGCATAGGCTTAACTAGGCGCGCTTCACGAGCGGGGCTTGTCTCAGCGCCGGCAAGTCGCGGGCGCCGACGCACAGCATGGCGACCTGGATCTCGTGAATCAGCCCGGCCAAGAATTCTACCACCTTGTCCGCCGATTCCAAAGCCGGCGCCAGGAGCGGCTGGCCGATGGCGGCGACGTTCGCGCCCAGCGCGACCGCCTTGGCGATGTCCAGCCCGTTGCGGATGCCGCCCGAGGCGACCAGCTCGATATCGGGCAGCACGCGGCGCACCTGGACCAGGGCGTCCTCGGTCGGGATGCCCCAATCGGCGAAGGTCTCTCCGACCGGCTTTCCCTTTTCGGCAGCCCGCCTGGCCTCGACCGCGTACCACGAGGTGCCGCCGCGCCCGGCGACGTCGATGGCGGCGACGCCCGCGTCCTTGAGTCTCAGCGCCGCGTCCGCCGAGATGCCGAAGCCGACCTCCTTAGCCACCACCGGCGCGCCGAGATCGCGGCAGACTTCCGCGATGCGCCGCGCCAGGCCCTTGAAATTCCGGTTGCCCTCGGGCTGCACCGCTTCCTGCAGGACGTTCAAGTGGAGGATGAGCCCGTCCGCGCCGATCATTTGAACCGCGCTCCGGCACTGCTCGACGCCGTAGCCGTAGTTGAGCTGCACCGCGCCCAGGTTGCCGAGCAGCAGGATATCCGGCGCCACGTCCCGGACTTTGAAAGAATCGGCCGCCGCCGGCAGCTCGAGCGCGACGCGCTGCGAGCCCACGCCCATGGCGAGGCCGAGCCTTTGCGCCGCCGCGGCCAGGTTGCGGTTGACCTGCCGCGCCAGATCGAAGCCGCCGGTCATCGAGGAGATTAAAATCGGCGCACTCAGCCGCTTGCCGAGAAAGCTCGCCTCGAGGTCGATCTCGTCCAGGTCGGTCTCGGGCAGCGCGTTGTGGACGAAGGCGTAGCGGTCGAGGCCCGTCCCGCCCCCGCTCGCGACCGACGGCGCGTCGAGACAAAGCTCGAGGTGCTCTTTCTTTCTCCGCTGCGTCGGCGAGAGCGGTTTTTTACCCCTTGTGCGAGCCATGGCGGGGGCGGGAGAAGATCACTTGGATTTTTTTGCCGGCCGGGCTTCCTTGCGCGCGGCCACGGAGACCAGGCGGTCGGCACCGGGATGGCGGCTCATCTGCTCCTCGTTCCAGCGCTGGAAGAGCGTCACGTCGATATCGAACTGGTCGAGGATGCGCGTCACCGTCTGATTGATGATGTCGTCGAGCGTTTTGGGGCGATGGTAAAAGGCCGGCACCGGCGGGAAGATCACCGCCCCCATGCGCGTCAGCGCCACCATGCTTTCCAGGTGGCCGAGATGGAGCGGCGTCTCGCGCGCGACCAGGACGAGCTTCTTTCTCTCCTTGAGAATGACGTCGGCGGCGCGCACCAGCAGGTCGCCGCCGACCGAGTGGGCGATGCCGCCCATCGACTTCATCGAGCAGGGGACGATGACCATGCCCGCGGTGCGGAACGAACCGCTCGAGATGCTGGCGCCGACGTTGTTGATGTCGTGCACCACGTCGGCCATCGCCTCCACGTCCTTGACCGAGTGCGGCGTCTCCACCTGGATGGTCATCTTGGCCGCCCGGCTCATCACCAGATGGGTCTCGACATCCTCGATCTTGGACAGGATCTCCAGCATGCGCACGCCGAAGATCGCCCCCGTCGCCCCCGATATCCCCACAATGAGTCTTCGCATAAATCCTCAATCCACGAATTCCAGAGTCACCCGCTGGCCGTCGGCGAGCCCGAGCGCGTCTTTCAGACGGACGGCGGCGGCCACTTCGACTTTGTCCGCCGGGTAGTCCGCCACTTCCGGCAGGACCACCGCGCCGCGCCAGTTTCCCTCAATCTCGACGAGAAAACAACGGGCCTGGCAATGGGCCGAATCGGGCGCGGCGAGCGGAATTCCCGCCCGCTCCGAGCGGACCGCGCGCCACAGCTCGCGCGCCTCGTCGGTGTCTAACTTGACGTTCAGCGTCCCCGGATAGGGGGCCGAGCCGAGACATCGGCCGAGCGCCGCCTGCACCCAGTCGAGCGCCATGAACGAAGCCGCCCGGCCCAGGTCGCTAAAAACCACCCCGGTTAGTTTCCTCTCCCCACCCATGCCCGTGTCCGAGTTTCTGGTCTCAGGTTCCAAGTTTCTAGTTGAAGAGAGAGATTCTTCGCGGAGTTTATCCTGAGCTTTGCCGAAGGATCCAGAATGACATCCGAAAACTAGAAACCCGAAACTCGAAACTTTTTTATTTCCCCGACAACGACTTCGCCGTGCCGCCGCCGCGCACCTTGACGACCTCCGCCATGATGGAAAGGGCGATC
>DASWFA010000127.1:0-6327 GCA_036394475.1 Binatia bacterium | reverse complement strand
CCAGCGGAGAAACTTCGTCCCGTGGCGAAAGCGGCCGCCGGTGAAGTGGTCGTATTCGACCTCGGCGACAAGCTTGGGCTTGAGCGGTTGCCACTCCGTGGACCTCTTCGTGCTCCACCGGCTCGGGCCGCCGGGAGCGTTGCCGGTAAAGCCGGGCGGCTCGATCAGAGGCGTGAGCTTTTTTAAGAGCTTCTTTCTCTTCTCGTTGGAAAATCCCGAGCTGAAGCCCACGTGGTGCAAGAGCCCGCGCCCATCGTAAAGGCCGAGCAGGAGCGAGCCCACGACGCCGCCCTTGGACGCGTAGCGGAAGCCTCCGACCACGCAATCGGCGCTGCGCTTCCGTTTGATTTTTTGCATCCCGGTGCGCTCGCCGGAGCGATAGGCGAGGTCGAGCCGCTTGGCCACGACCCCGTCCAGCGCGCCGCCGGCCGACTGGAGCCAGCCGCGCGCGGTCGCGATTCTGGTCGTCGCCGGAGACAGCCGGATCGAGCGGTCCAGCGGATCATGGGCAAAATTCTCCCGCGCGAAGGCCTCGAGACGCCGGCGGCGCTCCGCGAGCGGGAGCGCGACGAGCGGCCGGCCGTCGGCGCCGGCGAGCAGGTCGAAGACGATCAGCGTCGCCGGAGTTTCCGCGGCGAGCTTTTGCACCCGGCTCGCGGCCGGATGGATGCGCCGGAGCAGCGCGTCGAAAGAGAAGGCGCCGTCGACGGGGACGGCGATCTCGCCGTCGAGGACGAAGCGCCAGGCCGGGAGCGCCTTCAACTCCCGCGCTAGCTCGGGAAAATAGCGCGCGAGCGACTGGCCGCTTTTCGACTGCAGAAAGATCCGCTCGCCGTCCCGGAAAGCGAGGCAGCGAAAGCCGTCCCATTTGGGCTCGTACTGCCACTGCTTGCCGGCGGGGATCTGATCGACCGGCAGGGCCTCCATGGGAGGGTAGGGCGGTTGGAGCGCCGGCGCCATATTTCGAGTCTAGCGCGGCGGTTTCCGGCGGACAACGCGGAAAATAAAAAAGCCCGCCCGCCTTTCGGCGGACGGGCTTTTTATCGCGACCGGCTTCGGCTCTCAGCCTTTATTGACTTTCTGGGCCTCGGTCAGGAGATCCTTCGGATTGCGCTGTCCCGCCGGCGTGACGGAGACGGCGTAGCGGACGGCGCCGGTTTTATCGATTATCACCGTCGCGCGGTCCGTGATGCCCTTGTCTTCCAGATAGACGCCGTATTTTTTCGCCATGTCTCCCTTGGGGTGGAAGTCCGCGAGCAGCGGAAAGGTCACCCCGCCCATGGATTTGCCCCAATTCTTATGGCAGTGGATGCTGTCGATGCTTACACCCAAGACCTGGGTGTCTGCCCGGTCGAATTCGCCCAACAGGGACTGAATTCCCGGTATCTCCAGGGTTCAGGTGGGCGTCCAATCCAGGGGATAAAACACGAGCATCACGTTCTTCTTGCCCTTGAACTGGTTGAGGCTGTACTTTTGCCCGTCGAGCTGGCTCGCCAGCTCGAAGTCGGGCGCTTGTTTTCCAACTCCAATCATCGTGATCCATCCTCCTCTCTCAAGAGTTTAGTTGCTTCCATTGGTCTACACCAGACCCAAGCCGGTTTCAACTATGAGCCGATCGATTTCGGGAGCGGCGCCCGGCTATAAGGCCGCCTGCTCCAGTGTGGCGAAGTGCTTGCCCAGCTGGGGGATGGCCGCGGTCAGCACGTCCTCGATCTTGTCCGCGAGGATAAACTCCATCTCTTTCATCACGGGCTCGGGCAGCTCGGTCAGGTCTTTTTGGTTTTCCCTCGGTATGATGACCCGGGTGATGCCGCTCCGGCGCGCCGCCAGGACCTTTTCCTTGAGGCCGCCGATCGGCAGCACCAGCCCCGTCAGCGTGATCTCGCCGGTCATCGCCGTATCCACGCGCACGGGGAAACGGCTGTAGACTGAGGCCAGCGCGGTGGCCATCGTGACTCCCGCGGAAGGGCCGTCCTTGGGGGTGGCCCCCGCAGGCACGTGGATGTGCACGCCGTATCTGCGGAACAGCGTCCGGTCGATGCCCAGCTCCGCGGCGTGCGACCAGATGTAGCTCTGGGCCGCCCGGGCGGACTCCTGCATCACCTCGCCGAGCTGGCCGGTCAGCGTGAGCCCGCGCCCGCTGGGCAGAAGGGTCGCTTCGATATACAGCACATCGCCGCCGGTCTCGGTCCAGGCGAGGCCGGTGGCGACTCCGGCGGGAAGCTGCCGCCGCGTCTGCTCGGGCGAGAAGCGGCGCGGTCCGAGCCAGGCGGTCAAATCCTCCGGCTTGATCACGACCGGCTCCAGGTTGCCCTCGGCGTGCCGCACGGCGACTTTGCGCGCGAGCCGGCCGAACGTCCGCTCGAGCTGGCGCACTCCCGCCTCGCGCGTGTACTGCGCGATAAGGATGCGCAGGGCCTCGTCGGTGATGGCCAAATCCTCCGGCTTGAGCCCGGCCTCTTTGAGCTGCCGCGGTATCAGATAGCGCTTGGCGATCTCGACCTTCTCCTCCTCGCTGTAGCCCGGCAGGCGCAGCAGCTCCATGCGGTCGAGCAGCGGCCGGGCGATGGTGTCGAGCGTGTTGGCCGTGGTGATGAAAAAGACTTTCGACAGATCGAACGGCAGATCGATGTAGTTGTCCCGGAAGGTGCGGTTCTGCTCCGGGTCGAGAATCTCCAGCAGCGCCGCGGACGGATCGCCGCGGAAGTCGCGCCCGACCTTGTCCACCTCGTCGAGCATGAGCACCGGGTTGTTGACGCCGGCGCGCCGGAGCGCCTGGATGATGCGTCCCGGCATGGCGCCGATGTAAGTCCGGCGATGGCCGCGCAGCTCCGCCTCGTCGTGCATGCCGCCGAGGCTCAGGCGCTCGAACTTGCGGCCGAGCGCGCGCGCGATCGATTGGCCGAGCGAGGTTTTTCCCACCCCCGGAGGGCCGACGAAACAGAGGATGGGGGACTTGGCGGTCGGGTTCAGCTTCAACACCCCGAGGTGCTCGAGGATCCGCTCCTTCACTTCCTTCAAATCGTAATGGTCCTCGTCGAGGATCTTGCGTGCGCGGGCGATATCGATCGAGTCCTCGGTCGCCGTTTTCCACGGCAGCTCCAGCAGGAGATCGAGATAGGAGCGGGTCACGTGATAGTCCGGCGAGGCGGAAGGGATCCGCTCCAGCCGCGCGAGCTCGCGCTCGACCTCTTTGCGGACCTCCTCCGGCAGATCGGCCTTGGCGACGCGCTCGCGCAGCAGGGCGAGCTCGTCCGCTTCGGAGTTTTCTCCCCCCAGCTCTTTTTGAATCGCCTTCATCTGCTGGCGCAAGAGATAGTCGCGCTGCTCCTTGGTCATCTCGCTCTGGGCCTGGCTGGCGATCTTGTTTCTAAGCTCGAGCACCTGCAGCTCGTGCGACAGGTAGGAGTGCATGAGGCGCAGCGCGTCGGACATCGTCGGCGCTTCGAGCAGCGCCTGCTCTTTTTCCAGCTCCAGGCTGAACATCGGCGCGAGCATGTAGACCAGCCGCAGCGGGTCTTTGGCGCTGCCCATCATCTGGGCCATGCCGGCCGCGGCCTGGGGCTGGGTCAGCTCGACCGCCCGCGTCGCGAGCTCGATGACCTCGCGGTAGAGCGCCTCGATCTCCGTGCTTTTCTCCTCCGGCATCGGCAGCGGCCGCACCCGCGCCTGTTGGGCGGCGCCCTTTTGCTCCAGCTTGATGATGACGACGCGCTCCACTCCCAACAGCACGACCTCGAGAACGCCGCCCTGCCCGCGCGCCATTTTTTTGACCACCGCCTTGGTGCCGATGGTGTAGAGGTCCTCGAGCCCGGGCTCCTCGACGGCGGCGTCCTTCTGGGCCACGACGACGAGCTCTTTTTCTTCCGTGGCGACGGCGGCCTCGACGGCGGCGATCGAGCTTTTCCGGCCGACGTTGACCGGCATCAAAAGGGAAGGGAACAGCACCGTGTTTTTGATCGGCAAAACCGGCAGGGTCGGCAGTTTTTCGGCGTCGCTCTTTTCGGTGTCGGTCACGGTTTTTCTCCTTGGCAGGTCAGGCGGACCAGCAGGATGCCCTCGCGCGCCTCGAGCGCGACCTCGGCGCCCTCCAGCTCGCACGGCAGATCGATCGTGCGCTCGAAGCGGTTGTAGGAGATCTCCATGGAGTAATGGGTCGAGCCCGCTTCCAATTTCCAGTCCCGGCGGTAGCCGCTGACGGTGATCTCCGAGCCCTTGATCGCGACTTCGACGTCCTCCATCTTGACGCCCGCGAGATCGTACTTGATGAGCCAGCCGCTCGGCGTCCGGTAGATATCGGCGAAGGGGCGCCAGTGGGGCTCGGCGCTCAAATAGCCCACCCCGAAAACAACCGGCATCTGGTTGGATTTGAATCGCATCGCGCCGCCGCTCCAGCCGCATCTACAGCCAAACATAATTAACGGCTCTTTCCAAGTGGGGAATGACACCGGTGCCGTATGAAAAACGGCGGGAGTCCAAAGGGCGGAAATGCGCGCAAGATCGAGCGGAGGCGGCTCCCGCTCTCTTATCATCTAAAGGCCCAGTCGGATGTGTGGACGGAGATAGAAGTTGTGAATGCCCATGCCGCGGAGCGGCACCTCCAGGACTGCGCCGTCGCCGACCCCGGGCGGGATTCTGATGAAGACGGTCTCTTCGTCTTCGCTCAGTCCCTCGCCGTCACAGGAAGGGCAGGAAAAAACGCCGTCCCCTCCCGACCCGCCGCACATCTCGCAGGGCGAGCAGCTCGGCACGGTAATGGCGGCGGTGCCGCCGCGCGCCGCCATCTCCAGAGGGAGCACCATCTGGACGTCGAGACCCTCCGAGCGCGCCTCCGCCGGGCTGCCGATTCCTTTCAGGCGATCGGCAACCCGGGCGAAGGCGGCTTCGAAAGAATCGCGGAACATCTCGACCTGCAAAGGAAACCCGGCTTCGGCCACCAGCGAGCCGGGCTCGGTTTCGCCGTCGACTAAAATCGGCGTTAAAAAGGCGGCCCTGCCTTCGCCGTGGGCCAGCCCTTCGTCATACTGCCGGCGCCGGTAGGGGTCGCCCAGGACCCGATAAGCGTGAACCACTTCCTGAAACACGACGAGCCCCGCACGTCCCAGGTGATCGGGATGATAGCGTTTGACGAGGGTGCAAAAGGCGCGGCGGACGCCCGCCGGGCTTTCCGTGCGCGGGATACCCAAGGTCATATAATAAGTCTTTGGCATCATGGGGCTTGTCCTCGACTAAAGCACTTTTGTCAGTGGCGGCGCGGCGGCGCCGTCTTTACTACAAATTATCCGCGGCCGCTGCTCATCTGCCGCTGCCGGCCTGCTGGCTGCCGGCCTCGCCCTGCTCGCTCTTGCGCTGGGCCTGCTCGCCTTTGCGTTGGCCCTGTTGGCCCGCGCCCTGCCCTTCCGCCTTTCGGCCCTGCTGGCTCTGCGCGCCCTCCTGGGCGCCTTCGACGTTTATCTTGACCTCTTTTTTCTTCGCCGCTTCGCTCTTCGGCAGGCGAATCTCCAGGACACCGTTTTTAAAGTTGGCGCGCACGTTCTCCGTATCGGTCTCCGCCGGCAAAGGGATGCTGCGCACGAAGGCGCCGTACACCCGCTCGCTGCGGTAATAGTCGTTCTCGTTCACCTCTTCTTCTTTTTGCTTTTCTCCCCTGAGGATCAGGAGGTGGTCGGTGAGGGTGACGTCGATATCGTCCGCGTCGAGGCCGGGCATCTCCGCCTTGACCACCAAGTCGTCGCCGTCTTCGTAGATGTCCACGGCCGGCTCGCGGACGCCCAGCCGTTCCATCCATCGGTCGTCCGACACGAAGGGAAACCTGCCGCCCAGGAAGCTGCCGAGCATGCGGTCCATCTCCCGCTCCCAGCGCGCTATTTCCGCCATCGGCCGGATCGGGACTACATTGCCGCCGGATTCTCTTTCCTGCCGGGCCAGTTCTCTGCTTTCTCTTGCCATGATCGTTCTCCTCCTATGAAATGAAATTTTAAACCCTGGATTGGATTTCGACGCGACGGAACAAAAGGTTTGATTAGCAAGCCAGGGGCCAGCCGAAGAAGTCGAGAAAAACAAGGAAAACGCGCGCGGCGGGATCACGATCCATCGCAAATTCGCGGATTCTCGCAAGCGATCCGAGGCCGCTGCCGAAAGAATGTCCAGCAAATTCCCCGCCGCCTTTGTTCTCCCGCCTGGCATGGTCGTTGCTCTTTCCTCCCGACGAAGGTCCATTTTTTTTTCAAGGAGGTACGGTCCATGGAAGTGAATCGATTCTTTATAAAATCGGCGGCGATCGCCCTCTTCACGGCCGGTGTGTTCATCGGCGCGCAGAGCGCGGGG
>DASWFA010000126.1:0-2521 GCA_036394475.1 Binatia bacterium | reverse complement strand
CCCCGCGCTGAACGCCACCACGAGGCGCGGGTGGCGCGTCAGGCGCAGCGTGTCTTTTAAATACTTCCAGCTGTCGTCGTGCTCCGTCCCCTTGGTCTCGGGCATCCAGAGGAGCGCGCACAGTCCGAAGGGGACGACGAGGATATAGACGAGAAAGGGCCAGAACCAGGCGACGGCGGCGAGCAGGCCGCCGAGCGGGGGCAGGACGAGATAGCCGACGCGGTCGAGGAAGACTTTGAGCCCCTGGCCGCCGATCTCCCGGTCGCCTTCGAGCAGGTCGCCGATGAGGACGATCGTGAGCGGGATCACCGCGCTGAAGCCGACTCCCTGGAGCGCGCGCAGCGCGAGCAGCCAGCCGAACGTCGGCGCGAACGCCATCGCCGCGCCGGCCAGGCCGAAAAGCACGAGCCCCCACCCGAGCAGCAGGCGCCTGCCGTAAAGGTCGGCGACGACGCCGAAGATCGGCGACAGCACGATCGCCGGCCCGGTGTATACGGTCATGATCCACGCGAGCTGGGAGTCGCTGACGCCGAACGGCCCGGTCAGGGCGGGGAGCGCCGGCTGGATGAAGTTGACCCCCATCATCAGCGCGACGCTGGAGCCGTAGACGAGCGCGAGCGCCCTCCGCTTGGCGGGCGCGAGCTCGCCCAGGCCGAACACCGCGGTGATCGAAGGCGCGCGCATGGCGGCACGGTAGTCCAGCGCCCCGGCCGTGTCAAACCGACGCCGCCGTCTTGACAAGCCGGCGGCTTTGTGTGAACGATACGCTTAATAAGCGTAATTAATACGCAAACTAACCGGAGGTGGAATGATGGCGCCCGAAGCCGTCGCCGCCGGGCCGAAAAGCCCGCGCGACCTGTACCGGCATCTCGCGCGGCTGGGAGACCCGCGCGCGTATACGCCGGAGAGCTGCGAGCGCTTCGCCGGGGAGATCCGCGCGATCCGGCGGCTCAAAAGCGAGCGCAACGCGGTGGTCCTGGCGCACAATTACCAGCGGCCGGAGATCTTCGAGGTGGCGGACTTTGTCGGCGACTCGCTGGAGCTGGCGCGCCGGGCGGTCCGGATCGACGCGGACGTGATCGTCTTTTGCGGCGTCCACTTCATGGCCGAGAGCGCGAAGATCTTGAACCCGGAGAAGACCGTGCTGCTGCCCGACCTCAGGGCGGGCTGCTCGCTGGCGGACAGCGCCACGGCCGAGCGGCTCGCCGAGCGGAAGGCGGCGCTCCGGGAGATCTATCCCGACCTCGCGGTGGTGAGCTACGTCAACACCACCGCCGAGGTCAAAGCCGAGTCCGACGTCTGCTGCACCTCGGCGAACGCGGTCCAGATCGCCAACGCCCTGCCCAACCGGCACATCCTCTTCGTCCCGGACGAAAACCTCGCCCGCTACGTGCGGCAGAACACCGACAAGACGGTCATCGCCTGGGACGGCAACTGCTACGTGCACCACCAGATCACGCCGGCGGAGATCCTCGCCGTCAAGGAAAAGCTGCCGCACGTCAAAGTCCTCGTCCATCCGGAGTGCCGCGCCGACGTGCTCGCTCTGGCCGACGCGGTCATGAGCACCAGCGGCATGGTCCGGTACGCGGCGGAAAGCCCGGCCGCGGAGTTTCTCGTCGTCACCGAATGCGGCCTGTCCGACCGGCTGACGCTCGAGCTGCCGGAAAAGAGATTCTACAAGGCCTGCAAGCTCTGCCGCTACATGAAGATGATCACGCTGGCGGACACGCGCGCGGCGCTCGACCTCATGCGGCACGAGATCGTGCTCGACGAAGAGGTCCGGCGGCGCGCCGCGAGGGCGCTCACGCGGATGTTCGAGCTGTCCCAATAGGCCCTTCTGCCGGCCCTTTCATATAAATCGGCTTTGTAATAAATAAATAGCTGAAGCCACAGGAGGACCCGGGAATGGCAAAATATCTGTTGATCGAATCGCGCGACCCCTTCGACAGCTCGGACTCGGAATATTTCGCCGAGCTGGTCCAGGGCATCGCCAAGCGCGGCAACGACACGACCGTGTTCCTGGTGCAAAACGGGGTGCTGCCCGCGCGCAAGGGATCGAAATACGCCGCCGTCCTCGCCGACCTCATCAAAAACAAGGTCAAGGTCGTGGCCGACCGCTTCTCGCTCAAAGAGCGCGGCATCCGCCAGCTGGTCGAGGGCGTGGACACGTCGGACACCGACCGATTAGTCGATCTCCTAGTCGAGCCAGGCACCAAAGCCATCTGGCATTAACAGGCCGCTGAAAAAGGCTCATATGCTGCGTTGCGCTCCCATCGCCTCACTCGACGTACGAAAAGAGTACGCCTGCGCTCGTCGATTGGTCGCGCGCCTTGCCTCTGAGACCTTTTTGATCGGCCTGAAAGAGCGATTGCCAAACGATTGGAGTTGAATATGGCAGGAAAAACCATCACCGTCGCGATCATGGACGCGCCTTACGAATCGGCCAACTCCACGACCGCTCTGAGAATCGTGCAGTCGGCGCTGGCGAAGGGCCACAACGTCAACGTCTTCGCCTACGAAG
>DASWFA010000125.1:0-3369 GCA_036394475.1 Binatia bacterium | reverse complement strand
CCACAGGATCGGCTCGTCATCCTGCGGCAACAAGGAAAAGCGCACGAGCTTGTCCATCGCCCAGGTGCCGATGTGGGTCGCGGTGATGTAGCGGATGTTGTTCATGTCGAAGCAGAGGAGCGAGCCGATCTCGGACTGCTTGAGCGCCGCCTTGACGCGGGCGAGCCGCTCCCGGCGGAGCCGCTCCAGATCGACGCGCTCTTCCCAGTCGACGCCCATCAGACCGAAAGTTTTTAACGCCATAGACCCTCACCCTTCCCTCTCCCTCAAAAGGGAGAGGGCAAAATACAATTCGCTATGAGGTGCCGCTATTCCGGCTCGAAACCCGAAACCTGAAACTCGAAACTATTTTTTTCCGCACAGCGTCTTGGCCGCCTCCGCCACCGACTCCGGCGTGGGCACGGTCTGATCTTCGAGCACGGGGGAAAACGGCACCGGCACGTCCATCGCGCCCATGCGCTTGACCGGGGCGTCGAGATAGTAAAAGGCGCCGTCGGCGATCACCGACGCGAGCTCCGCCGTGACGCCGTAGCGCTCGTAGCCTTCGTCGACGACGATCGCGCGGCCGGTTTTTTTCGCCGAGTCGATGAGCGTCCGCTTGTCGAGCGGCGCGGTCGTGCGCACGTCGACGACCTCGGCGCCGATGGACGCCCGCTCCAGAATCTCCGCCGCCTTGAGCGCCACCTGGACCATGCTGCTGGTGGCGACGAGCGTGATGTCCTTTCCGGCGCGCTTCACGTCGGCCAGGCCGAAGGGAATCGTGTACTCGCCCTCGGGCACCGGCCCCTTCTGCTGGAACATCATCTTGTCCTCGAAAAAGACCACCGGGTTGTCGTCGCGGATCGCCGTCTTGAGCAGCCCCTTGGCGTCGTAGGGCGTCGAGGGCAGGGCGACTTTCAATCCGGGGATGTGGCTCAGCCAGGCGTGCAGGCTCTGGCTGTGCTGCGCGGCGGAGCGGCGCGTCGCGCCGAGCGTGGTGCGCATGACCATCGGGACCTTGAGCTTGCCGCCGGACATGTAGTGGATCTTGGCGGCCTGGTTGACCATCTGGTCCATCGTCAGCGTGATGAAGTCGCCGAACATGATGTCGACCACCGGGCGCATGCCGGTCATCGCCGCGCCGACGCACACGCCGGTGATCGCCGCCTCGGAGATCGGCGAGTCGATCACCCGCTCCTTGCCGAACTCCTTGAGCAGGCCGGAGAGGACCTTGAACGGCGTGCCCGCCTCGGCCACGTCCTCGCCGAGGATGAACACGCTCGGGTCGCGGCGCATCTCCTCGGCCAGGGCTTCGTTGATCGCCTGGCTAAACGTGATTTCGCGCGCTGATCCGCCGATAAGGGCCGCCTGCTTCGTTGTCACTTCAGCCTCGCTCCTCACGTACTAAACGCGGTACGCTCCGGCGCGAGGCCTTGTTCCGCCTCGCATCCGGATCCTTCTCAGCGGCCGGCGGCCTTCGATCGAGCCTGTCGAAATCACGCATAGACGTGCATATTTACTTCGTCCGCGTCCGGATAGGGCGCGTTCAGGGCGAACTCGACGCCCGAATGGATCTCGGCGCCGATTTCCTCTTCGATCCCGTCCAGCCGTTTTTCGTCGGCCGCTTTGAGGCGAATCAATTTGTCCGCCAGGAGCTTCACCGGGTCGCGCCGGCTCTTCCATTCCTCTTCCTCTTTTTTCGCCCGGTAGTAGGCGCGGTCGACGTCGCCGACGTGGTGGCCGTGGAATCGATAGGTGTTGCAGAGGAGAAACGACGGCCCCGCGCCGCTGCGCGCGCGCTCGATCAGGCCGAGCGCCGTTCGGTGCACCAGCTCGACGTCCTGGCCGTCGAGCGCCTCCGCGGGAATCCCGAAGGCCGCCGCGCGCGCCGCGATCTCGCCCGCGGTGGTCTCGCTGTAGTGCGTGTACTCGTTGTACATATTGTTCTCGCAGAGGTAGATCACCGGGAGCTTCCAGAGCGAAGCGATGTTCATGCACTCGTACAGCAGCCCCTGGCCCAGCGCCCCCTCGCCGAAAAAGCAGACCGCGACCTGGTCGGTGCCGCGCATCTTGGCCGACATCGCCGCGCCGGTGGCGATGCCGGTGCTGCCGCCGACGATCGCGTTGGCGCCCAGGTTGCCGCGCTCCTGGTCGGCGATGTGCATCGAGCCGCCCTTGCCGCGGCAGTAGCCGTCCACCTTGCCGAGCAGCTCGGCGAACATCCGGTCCGCCGCCGCGCCCTTGGCGAGGCAGTGGCCGTGGCCCCGGTGCGTGCTGGTAATATAATCGTCGGCGCGGAGCGCCTCGCAGACGCCGACGGCGACCGCCTCCTGGCCGATATACAAATGCGCCAGCCCCGGCATCTTGGCGCTCGTGTAGAGCTGGTTCACCTGCTCCTCGAAGAGCCGGATCTTCAGCATCTGGCGGTAGAAGCGCAGTAAAAGCTCGCCGTCGGTCTTGGCGCCGCCTGCCGCTGCTTTACTCTTGGTTTTCGTTTGGGTCATGCTTTTTTAATTTTTAATTTTGAGTGTTGAGTTTTGAATTAAGGTGTTTTCAATTCATAATTAAAAATTCAAAATTCAACATTATTTTTTAATTCCGGCCATTTTCGCCAGCGCCTCGAACAAGACGGCGAAGTCTTTGTCGGCGTATCCCAGGGCGCGCGCGGTCGTGAGCATCTCGCTGGTGATCGCGGTGGTCGGCAGCGGCACGTCCTTCTCGCGCCCCAGCTCCAGCGCGAGCAGCAGGTCTTTCTGCATCATGTCGACGTCGAACCAGGCCTCGTCCGGCATTTCGAGCACGAACGGCCCGCGGTACTTGAGCATCGGCGAGGCGATCACGCTGTTGAGCAGCACTTCCACGGCGGTGGCGCGCGCGATGCCGCTCTTCTCGGCCAGCAAAACCCCCTCGCTGAAGGCGAGCATCTGCACGGCGAGGCTCAAATTGGTCGCGATCTTCATCGACACGGCGAGCCCGTGGCCGCCGACGTGCGTGACCTTCGGGCCGATCGCTTCGAGCACGGGCCGGGCGCGCTCCAGCGTCTCCCGGTCGCCGCCGACCATGATCGAGAGCTTTCCCTCTTCCAGCGTGACGACGCTCCCGGAAACCGGCGCGTCGAGCATCTCGGCCCGTTTGGCGACGACTTCGAGCGCCAGCTCGCGGCTCGCCGCCGGGCTCACGGTGCTCATGTCGATGTAGATTTTTCCCGGCCCGAGGCCGTCGAGGATGCCGTAGGCGCCGCGCGCGACCGCGTGGAGCGCCCGGGTGTCGGTGACCATCGAAAAGGTGATCTCGGAGGACTCGGCGACGGCGCGCGGCGTATCGGCCCATTTCATGCCGGCGCCGATGAGCCACTCGGCCTTGGCGCGGGTGCGATTGTAGCCGGTCACC
>DASWFA010000124.1:0-7673 GCA_036394475.1 Binatia bacterium | reverse complement strand
GATGCCTTTCGCCGCCAGCCGCCTGTGCGAGACGAGCTCGCGGAAGCTCCGGCTCGGCGCTTTTTTCGCGGCGACCCGGCTCTGGTGGATTTTTTTAACCGCCACCGCCGGCCTCCAGAGCTTCCTGCACCATCACCGTCCGCCGCTCGCGCGCCGAGCGGAGCGCCGCCTCGATCACGGCGAGCGCGGCGATGCCTTCCTTGCCGCCGATCTCCGGCGGCTTTTTTTCCCGGATGCAGTCGGCGAACTCTTCCAGCTCCTCACGGAACATATCGCCGCTGCCGAGCGCGACCGGCTTGTGCTCGGACGAGCCGCGGTGCTGGATCTCCAGACGGCTGTGGCCGTCGAGGACGTCCGACTTCTGCCAGAAGTTGAAGTCCACGGTAAAATACAAGTTCGCGTCCATGCCGTAGACGTAGGTATAAAACATCCCCTGCGACGCCCAGTTCGAGCCGATGTAGCAGAGCTGGCCGCTCTCCATCTCGAGCAGCGTCATCGTCACGTCTTCGATCTCCGCCGGCGTGTAGAGCCGCTTGACGATCGCCGTCGCCGCTTTGACCGGGCCGAAGAGATAGTGCAGCGTGTCCACGTGATGCACCGCGAGCTGGATCAGCGGCCCGCCGGGGCTCTTGTCCCTGTACCAGCGCCATTTGTCGGGCGTGAGCTCCAGGCTCCGGTCGTTGGAAAAATTGCACTCGGCCATCACCAGCTTGCCGAGGCCGCCCCGGGAAAGAATCTCCTTGATCTTGCGGTTGCCCTGGAGGCGGCGCGCGCTGTGGCCGACGGAGAGAACGACGCCGGCCTCCCGGCAGGCGCGCTCGATTTTTACCGCGTCCGAGAGCACGTGGGCGATCGGCTTGTCGACGTAGACGTGCTTGCCCGCCGCCGCGGCCTGGAGAATCGGCTCCGCGTGCGCGTCGTTCGGCGTGGTGACGACGACGCCTTCGATTTCAGGGTCTTTCAAGAGTTCGGCGTAGGTCGAAGCGGCGCGGCAGCCGTATTTCTCCGCGAACGCGGCGCGGCTTTTTTCTCCGCGGCTGAAGCAGCTCACGATTTTTATCCGCTCGCTGTTCTTAATTGAATCGGCCAGCGTCCCGGCCCATCTTCCCAGACCGACCGCGGCGACTCTTACCGGTTCAGGCCGTTGAAAAAGGCTCATCTGCTTTGTTGCGCTCGATCGCCTCGCTCGACGTACTGAAAAGAGCACGCCTGCGCTCGTCGATTTCTCGCGCGCCTCGCATCTGAGACCTTTTTGAACGGCCTGGAGAAAAAACTCTTAAAGACGTGACTAATCATTTTCTCCCAGTTCTTTGAAGGTCGTACGGATGTACTCGTCCGCGGCCTTCAGGCCGGCCTCCCTCGGCGCCGACGGCGGCGCCGCTTATTCTCCTAGTTCTTTGAAAGTATCTCGAATATATTCGGCCGCGGCCGCGGAGACCTTCTCCAAAAATTCCTTGGCTTTTTCCGGCGTGGCCTTTTGCGGCTCGCCGTACCAGCCGGTCGGCGCGATCTCGCGGATGTCTTTCAAAAACGGATAGGCGGCGCGGCCGCGCCGGAGGCTGTCGATCTTCTTCGCGCGCTCGGGCGAAGAAGAGTTGGTCGCGCGCTCCAGGTGAACCAGCGAAGGCTCGTAGGCGAGAATCGGCAGAACCTCCAGCTCGCCGCCGTGCGTGAGCCCGCATTCCTGGCCGAAGAGCTCGTAGGCGATGTAGCACGCCTGCACCACGAGCACGCGCGCCGGATGGCGCTGCTGGACGGCGACCGCGGCCAGGTTCATCGCCGAGGTGTTGCCTTCGTGCCAGTTTAAAAAGACGATTTTTTTCGCGCCGTGGCGCACCACGCTCTCGCAGATGTCTTCGACGACGGCGATGAAAGTTTGCGGCTTGAGGCTCAAGGTGCCGGCGAACGACATGTGAAACGGCGTCACGCCGACGGGCGAGAAGGGCAGCAGCAGGCCGTCGACTTTTTCCGCCACCTGTTGGCCGATGGCGAGCGACGCCAGGTAGTCGGTGCCGCAGGGAAGATGGGGACCGTGCTGCTCGACGCTCCCCATCGGGAGAATCACGAGGCCGCTGCGCTTTAAAATCGCCTCGGCCTCGGGCTGGGTGATCTTCAAGAGCGACTCTCTCATGCGCCGGCCCCCACGGGGGATTCTTCTCCGAGCTCGCGCGCGATCAGCTCCTCCAGCTCCTCTTCGCAGCGGAGAAACGCCTCGGACAAGCGGACGCGCGGGCGGGGGATTTTGACTTCGAGAATCGTCCGCACCCGCGACGGGCGGCGGCTGAGAACGATGACGCGGTCCGAGAGGAACACCGCCTCGCGCACGCTGTGGGTGACGAAGAGGATCGTCTTTTTCGTCTCCGCCCAGATGTCCACCAGCATCTGCTGCAGGCTCGTGCGCGTCTGCGCGTCGAGCGCGCCGAACGGCTCGTCCATGAGCAACAGCTCGGGCGCGTAGGCGAGCGCGCGGGCGATGCCGACGCGCTGCTTCATGCCGCCCGAGAGCCGGTGGGGGAAGATCTTCTCGAACTCGCCGAGCTTCACCATGTCGAGATAGTGCTTCACGATCCCGTCATGCTCAGCGGCGGGGACGCCCTTCATCTTGAGGCCGAAGCAGATGTTGTTGCGCACGGTGAGCCAGGGGAAGAGGGCGAATTCCTGGAACACCACGCCGCGGTCGAGACCGGGCCCGTCGACCGGCCGGCCGTCGAGCAGCACCTCGCCCGAGGTCTTGTCGTAGAGCCCGGCGAGGATCATGAGCAGCGTCGATTTGCCGCAGCCGGACGGGCCGATGATCGTCACCAGCTCGCCTTCCCGGACCTCCAGGCTCACGTTGTCGATGGCGTTGATCGACGAGAACCTGCCGAAGCCTTCGTCGACTTTAAAGGTCTTGCCGAGATTCTGCACGATGAGCTTGGACCGCGACATAATTAGAAAGTCACAATTCTCGGACCATGCCCCATCTTTGGACGGTGAAGATTTCGAGCGAGCGCAGCACGACGCGCTCGAGCAAGAAGCCCAGGATGCCGATGACGATCACGCCGGCGTACATCACGTCGGAGGCGAGGAAGGCGCGCGCCTCGAAGATGCGGAAGCCGATGCCGGTGCCGATCGAGGCGAGCATCTCGCCCGCGACGAGAATGCGCCAGGCGCGCGAGAAGCCCTGCCGGTAGCCGGTGATGATCGCGGGCAGGGCGGCGGGAATCAAGATTTTATAAAAGAGGCTCGCGCCGCGGCAGCCGAGCGCGCGCCCCGCGTTGACGAGCGAGGCGTCCACGCTCTTCACTCCGGCCCAGGTGTTGAGCGTGATGCTGAGGCTCGCCTCGAACGCCAGCGTGAAGATGATCGCCTTTTCCGACAGGCCGAACCAGAGGATGACGATCGGAAAGATGGCGATGCCGGGAATGGCGAGAAAGAAATTGAGCGGCGGCACCAGGATTCTCTCGGCCCAGCGGCTCGTGCCCATGAGCAGGCCGGAGAACGTGCCGACGACGATGGCGAAGAAAACACTGGAGAGCAGCCGCGCCAGCGAATGGGCGACGTCGCGGAGGAAAATCCCCTCGACCGTGAGCTCCCACATTTTTCTAAAGATCTCGGTGACGGTGGGAAAAAGGGCCGGGTGGATGAACTCCATCCGGGCGACGATTTCCCAGAGCACCAGGATGAAGGCGATCGGCAGGACGTTTTCGAGGAACGCGCTCAGGTAATACGCCGGGGTGGCGCGGCTCTCCGGCGGCAGCTCCGCGCCGGTGGGGATGGCGGCTTCCGACGCTTTTTGCATCTCTTTACTTCGCGCCCGCTTTCTCCGCGAAGCGGTTATCGACGACCGCGCGGATCTCCGGCACCCCTTTGATTTTGCCGTCTTCCACCGAGACCTTCGACAGCTCCTCGGTGTCCCTGATGTCCGCGTCGCCGATCACCAGCCGGTCGTACTTGGTGAGATAGATCTCCCTTTTGGCGTCGGCGGGGTTGACGGTGAGGCCGCGCATCTTTTTCATCGATTCGCTCATGATGCGGGCGACGTCGTCGGGATTTTCCCGGATATACTTGAGCGATTGGCTCCAGGCGTTGACCACTTTCTGCACCACGTCCGGAGATTTTTCGATCATCCGGCTGGGGGTGATGAGAAAAAACGGATAGAGCGAGTTGATCGGCTTGGCCAGGTCGTCGGGGCCGAGGATGACCCGGCCGATGCCCTTGGCCGCCATGCGCGCGGGCGACGGCTCCCACGTCACCGCGCCGTCGACCGAGTTCGACTCCATCGCCGCGGGAATCAACGGATTGTCCATGTTCTTGATCGTGAAATCCTTGGCCGTGAGCCCCTGGGTCTTCAAATAGCGCGCCCACACGGCGTACGTCCCCGTGCCGATCTGGACGGCGACCGCCTTGCCCTTGAGGTCCGCCATCGTCTTGCTCTTGTCGTCCTTCTTGGGCACGACCACGCTGCCGGTAAAGCCGTAGCCGTTGAGCGCGATCGCCTTGATGGGGAGCTTCTTCGCCGCGATCGTCTCGACGCGCGACGGCGAGGCGACGCCGAAGTCGGTCGAGCCGCCGACCATCGCCTCCAATACCTGCGTGGCGGTGCCTTCGCTGGCGTGCTTGACGTCGAGCCCCTGGGCGGCGAGATAGCCCTTCTCGATCGCGACCATCGCGATGACGGCGTACATGTTCTCGGAATAGGTGATGTGGACGGGCGATTTCTGCTGGGCCGGCGCGCTCCCGGAAAATAAAATGGCGGCGCAGAAAAGCGCCGAGCACAGCGCGGCGCGGGCGGGCTTGGGCGTCATGGGTTCCTCCTATTTGCCTTTTTTCGCGGGCGGCAGCGACTTCTCCGCCTTCTCCACGAAACTGTTGTCGACGAACTGCTTCAAGTCGGGCAATTTTTTGAGCTTCTTTTGCTCGAACTGCATTTTGGCGCTCTCCATCGTGTCCTCGATGTCGGCGTCGCTGACCCGGGCGCGGTCGTAGTTGGTCCCGTCGAGGAGCGTCTTGACCGTTTCCTTGGAAAGCTTGGTGCCCTCGCGGGCGAAGAAGGCCTGCATCAGGTCCGCCACTTCCGCCTTGTTCCGGTCGATGTAGCGGAGCGTCTTGACCCAGGCGGCGGCGAACTTCTGCACGACCTCGGGTTTTTTCTTGATCGTCTCTTCCGTGGTCATCACGAAGAACGGGTAGGTGACTTTGAGCGGCTCGGCGATCTCCTTCGGCGTCAGGATCGGCCGGCCGAGCCCCTTCTCGAAGATCAGCGTGGCGTACGGGTCCCAGGCGATGGCGCCGTCGATGCCGCCCGAGCCGAACGCCGCCGGGATCTGCTCGGTCTCGACGTTTTTGATGGTGAAATCGCTCTCGGCAATTCCCTTGCTCTTGAGATAGCGGAGCCAGACAGTATGCGTGCCGGAGCCGACCTGGACGGCGAGCGTCTTGCCCTTCAGGTCTTCGAGTCTTTTGGTCGTCGTGTCTTTCGCCGGCACGATGACGTAGCCGGCAAAGCCCCAGGTGCTGAGCGCGACGACCCGGACCGGCAGGTCCTGCGCCAGCGCCTGGATCGGCCGCACGTTGGCGCCGACGGCGAAATCGGTGGAGCCGCCGATCAGCGCCTGCAGCGCCACCTGCCCGGACGACTCGGGGCTCGCGTTGACGATCAACCCTTCCTGATCGAAAAAGCCCTTCTCCACGCCGACGACGGAGGTCGTGGCGTAGATGCTGCCGGAATAATTCAGACGGAGAAGCGGTTTTTTGCTTTGCGCCGGGATCGTCTGGGGAGTGAGCACCGCCGCGACCAGGACGAGCAGCGCTTGGAAAGGGAGTCTCAGCTTCATCGCTTTTTCTCCTTGTACTCCGTCCGGCGTCGGCTCCCGGCGATCGGCTTTCACCCGGGATTCCCGCCTGCGTATCTATCTCAGAACCTCGCGGTTTACAAGATTCTTCGGCGCCTTGCCGGAGAGTGCGCGGACGACCTCCGCGGAGGCTTTCCGCCGGAGCTCGGCCTGGGCCCTTCCGGTGTACCAGGCCGAGTGCGGCGTCACGATGACATTGTCGAGCGCGCGCAGCGGGCTGTTTGCCGGCCACGGCTCCTCTTCCAGGACGTCGAGCGCGGCGCCGGCGATCCGGCCGTCGCGGAGCGCCCGGTAGAGAGCGGTTTCGTCGACGAGCCCGCCCCTGGCGGTATTGATCAGATAGGCCGCCGGCTTCATCCGCCGGAGCGCTTTATCATTAATAATATGGCGCGTGGCGGGAGTCAGCGGGACATGGAGCGAGATGAAGTCCGCGGTTTTTAACAGGCGCGCCAGCGGCAGCGGCTTTACGCCCTGTCGCCCGAGCTCAGCCTTTTTCACGTTGGGGTCGGCGGCGGCGACTTGAAATCCAATCGCCCGCGCCATGCGCGCGAGGCGCCGGGCGATGCGCCCGAAGCCGATAAGGCCGAGCGTGAGATCGCGCGCCGACTCCATCGGCGCGAGCGGCCCGACTTCCCACCGGCCGCCGCGCGTGAGGCGCGCGGCGGCCGGCAGCTTCCGCGCCCAGGCGAGGATCAGCGCGAGCGCGTGCGTCGCGACCTCGTCCACGCAGTAGTCGGGGACGTTGGCGACGAGAATGCCGCGCCGCGTGGCCGCGGCGAGATCGATCGTATCGACGCCGATGCCGTAGCGCACGATCGCTCTCAGATGGGGCAGCCGGTCGAGCAGCGAAGCGGGCAGCCGGGGCGCGCCGCCGCAGAGAATCACCTCGGCGGAGCGGCAGAGCCGGCGGGTTTCCTCCGCTTCTTTGCCGCTGCCCTCGATCAGCCGGACGCCCAGCGGGCCGAGAAGCTTCCTCTCGATTTTCAGATCGCCGAAGCGCGCGCCCAGGACGGCGACGGTGCGCCTCGTTTTTTGCCGGGTCATGCACGTCCTATATTATGGAAGCGGCCGTTTTGCCATCGCGGCGCGCGAATCGTCGTGGGAATCGGATTGCAATTGTGTTGGTTGATAGCCGCGCCGCACTGTGGCATAAAAAATCTGTGCCCGTCTCCTGGCTCCAGCTCTCGCTCAAGGCCCCGCCGCCGGCGCTCGACGCGATCGCGAATTTCCTCATCGAGAGGGGCTCTCCCGGCGTCGTCCTCACGCGCAACGAAGTGCGGGCTTTTTTCGTGCGCTCGCCGCGGACCGCCGCGCTCAAGCGGGAGATCCACCGCTTTCTCCGCGACATGCGAAAAATCTATCCCGGCTTCGGCGATCATCCGCTCGCGTGGAAATTATTGAAGGAAAAAAATTGGGCCCACTCGTGGCGGCGCTTTTTCACGCCGCATAAAGTGGGCCGGATGCTCTGGATCACGCCGCCCTGGGTCGCTCCGCCGAAGAGCCGCCGCCGTCACGTCATCACGATCGAGCCGGGCATGGCCTTCGGCACCGGGACGCACGCGACCACCCGCGGCTGTCTGGAATTCCTGGAGCACCTCGTGCCGCGCTTCGACGGCGCGGAGCTGAACGCGCTCGACGTCGGCACCGGCTCGGGCATCCTCGCGATCGCGCTCGCCAAGATGGGCGCCGCGAGCGTGGTGGCGCTCGACAACGACCCGACCGCGCTCAGAGTGGCGCGGGGGAACGTCAAGGTCAACGGCGTCGAGCGGAGAATACGGCTGGCCAATTGCCGGGTGGAAAACCTCGACGAATGCTTCGGCGTTGTGGTCGCCAACCTGA
>DASWFA010000123.1:0-3476 GCA_036394475.1 Binatia bacterium | reverse complement strand
AGGATAAAGGTGAGGGTGGTCTGCAGTTTCAGATTTGTAGCTTCGTCTCAACGCCCGCCTTGAAACCCGAAACTCGAAACTTGAAATTTTTCTAAAACGCCACGTCCACGACGACGGGGCTCGCGCAGGAGGAGAGCGCCGATTTTTTGACGGCTCCGGCCGCGCCCTGCGGGCAGGTATCGTCGGCGGGCGCGCCGTCGGCGATCTCGTCGAGCGCTTCATGGTGGACCGTGGCGACATGGCTGTAATCGCCGGCGTCGGGGGCGCTCTTGTTGCGCGGGCGGGCGCTTGCGCACCGGTACGTCACCAGAAAATTCACCGTCAGCGACGCTCCGGGCGCGAGAACCTTGGGGCCTTTCTTGAACAGCGCGGCGTTTTTCGCGCCGTTCAGGGCCACGACGGCCGGCGCGCACGCCTCGTCGTCGCTGTCGACGACCTCGACGCCCAGGCGGACCATGCCGGTGGTCTTGCCGTCGCCGAGAAAGGAGGCGTTGGGAATCGTCTCGCTGTGATCGCCGCGGTTCTGGACGACTACCGCGACCGGCAGCGTCGCGCCGCTTTTTTTGACCGATTTCGGCGCGGCGATGCCGGCAACCGCCAGCTCGTGGACCGAGGTATCGTTCGGCGCCATGGTGAAACACGCAATCCAGGTTTTCCAGTCGTTGACGCCGTCGGCGGGCGCATATTCGTTGGCGGCGCAAAACCGATTGGTGAAATTCGGATCGGCCGTGACGCCGCTGTAATCGCCGGCGCGGCAGGGCGAAACGCAGTCGAGGGGCTGGTAAACCCCGGCGCCGGCCTTGGCGAGGGCGGGCGTTTGCATCGCGCCCGAAGGATCGGACAGCAATCTTCCCGTTACATACATCGACATGAATTCCGCGTCCGAAGACTGCAGGAACGTCATTCCCACCGCTCCGCTCCCGGAGATCGCTACCGAGGGATAGTAGGTATGGACGGCGGCTCCGGGCTCGATGCCGCCCTGTTGCGCCAGCGACGGCGAGGCTCCGAAGGTATTGAATTCGTACCAGCGGGCGTGCGCAGCGCCCGAGCGGCCCACGTTGTGGGCGGCCAGGAGCCTGTCGCTCCGCCAATCGACGCTCAATATCCGGCTGTCGAGAGTATTGATCAGCGTCGGGCTGCCGCTCTGCGTCGCGCTCGGCGGCAAGCCGTAGGCGGCGACGGTAACGTCCTTGTCGGCAAAGACCGGCGCGGCGCTCAGCGGGTTGGTCATCTTGACGACGCGGATCATCTTTCCGTTGGCGAAACCCGCCTCTTCGACGAACCACAGAGGATCTCCCGTTACAGAGCCGTGCATCGCCGCGGGCACCATCGTGAAATGGCCGAACCCGCTGCGGTCGTTGTGGAAGAAGCTGAGCGTGGTCGGGTCCGCGTCGAGCACCGTGGACTTGTCGATCGTAACGATCGCGACGTGATCGAAGCAGGTTTCGGAAAAATTGTACATATTGATCGTGAAAACATGCGCGTCCGCGTTCCAGCCGACTTTGTTGAAGTCGCCGCCCACCCGCTCGCCCGCGCAATTGAACTTCCCCGGTTCGTCCATATCGATCGAATGCATTTCCGAAAACCCCGCGGTCGGGTCCGCGGCGTCGGAGACGGCATAGAGGAGCCCGGTCCTTTCGGGAGGATCCAAGCCGCAGCGCTCGGGAATGTCGAGAGCCCCGACGATGAAGCGCCGGGCCAGCTCGTCGTAGCCGACCGCCACCTCGACGATGCAGTCGCTGATTTTGACCGCGGCGAAAAAATCCGCCAGCGACTGCTGGGAAATCAGGGCTCCGGTCGCGCGGTTGTAGATCGCCAGCGAGCTGTTGACGATCTCCACGATATGGTCCGCTCCGGTGGCGGCGTGGGTGTCGGGAGGGGTCGCGCCGCCGCTGGTGCTGAAAGCCATTCCCTCGAAGCCGCTTTCCACGGCGACCGAGCGCGGCAGCGGCGCCGCCGGCGCGCCCTCTTGCCGCGGGGCGGGCTGGATCGTCCCGGCGGCCTTTCCGGCCTCTTCGGCCCGGCGCTTCAGCTCCTCCGAGCCCGGATAACGGAGCGCCGCCTCCGGTCTCGCGGCGGGGGAAAAAAATATCGCTCCGAGAAGCGCGAGCGCGACGATCCAGGGCGGCCGGAGCGGCGGGTGGCAAAGAGTTTTCATCGGGCGCGGAGATTCCAGTCCAATACCGCATATTAACGGCTTCGGATGTTACCGCAATCAGGGTTTTACCTGGATTCGACCGCGGGAAAATCCGTACTGCGGCGCGGGCGAATGGACGGACGGGTAAGGGTTTGCGAGGACGGGCTAAGGCAGCACGTTTATAACAATCGGACCGCCGGGCGTTCCAAAGGCCGTCTTGGCGCCGCAGCCTTTGTCCAGGATACCGGCGGGCGGGGGGTTCGGGTCCGACCCCAGAGAGGCGCGGGGGCAGCTATCGTCGTCCGGGTGGGTGTCGCCGACCGTGCCGGCGAGAGCTTCGTGGTGAACCGACGCTGAAAGACTGTAATCATTGGGGCTCGGGTCGCCTTTAACCGCAACGGCCGTGGAACAGTTATAGGTCACGAGGAAATTCACGCTGATCGTCTTTCCGACCGGCAGGATTTTGTTTCCAGCGGAAAATAGGGCCGCGTTCTTCAGGCTGTTTAGCTGCACCAGCGGAGTTCCACAACTCTCATTGTCATCGTCGATTGGGTTCAAATTCAAACGAACCAATCCGGTATTGAACCCGTCGCCGAGGTCGCCGGACGCTATGGTCTCGCTGTGCTCGCTCCGGTTTTGGATCGTAACCGTCACCGGCGACGGGACGGAATTCTTCGCCGTCTTGGACGCCTTGACGGCGGTGACGGCGAGATCATGGACCGGCGCGAGCGTGAAGCACTGAATCCAGGTCCCCCAGTTCTCCGATGTTGCGGAAGTCGCGTATTCGTTGGCGGCGCAGAAGGTGTCGCTTGCGGAAGGGTCCACGGTAATCCCACTGTAATCGCCGGCGCGGCAGCCGTCCTTGCTGGTGCAATCGAAGGCCTTATAGTTGCGCGCGCCTGCCCGAGCGAGAACCGGCGTCTGCGTCGTCCCGAGGGGGTCTCCGACGGATTGTCCGGTTACGTACATCGACAGGAAGTGCTTGCTGGAGGACTGCATGAACGTAAGGCCCAGGTCGCCGTTCTCGGCGATGGCGATCGAAGGGTAATAGGTATGAACTCCGGGCGGGCCAATCGTGCTCTGTTGTGTGAACGTCGGCGACCCGCCGGATGTATCGAATTCATACCAGCGCGCCCGCGCCAGGCCGGAGAGCCCCACGGTCTGCGTCGCCACGAGACGATCGGCGCGCCACTCGACGTTCAATATCCGCGTGTCGCCGGCGTCTAGGGTGAAGCCGCCGCCGGATTGCGTCGCGTTGGGGACGCTGCCGTAAGGCGCAACCTGTACATCCGTTGCGGTAAAGCTCGGCGGGTCATTAAGGACGCTCGTCATTTTGACG
>DASWFA010000122.1:0-6462 GCA_036394475.1 Binatia bacterium | reverse complement strand
CTGGGACTTGAACGTGTGCCCCTTTTTCAGCAGCCCGCTCCGGAGCTCGCGAAAGTTGTAAATCTCGCCGTTGTAGGTGAGCCAGATGCTTTCGTCCTCGTTCGACATGGGCTCCCGGGCGGCGGCCGAGAGGTCGATGATGCTGAGCCTCTTGTGCCCGAGCCCGATCGACACCTCCTCGGAATGCGCGATCCATTCGCCCTCGTCGTCGGGGCCCCTGTGCCGTAGAGCCGCCCCCATGCGCCCGAGGATCTCGGGCGTGACGGGCTCTTTGAAGGACAGATATCCGTATATGCCGCACATTTTTTCGCCGCAATGAAAAAAAACAGCCGGCCGCCGCGATAGACGCCGCTCCGGCTATCGACCGTAGGACGCCCGAACAAAAAGGAAGAAGGAGAGGCCGGGCGATCAGATCAGAAAGACGCGCTGGAATAGATGGATCCTCGCGGCAGGCTGCGCGCGCGTCGATTGCAGGAATGCGGGGAGGGGAGCGCCCCCGCCGATCCGGTGCGCGTCATATTTCAGGGCAAGGCCCGGATGGGCCGGCCCGGATCGGCTCCTCGAAGCGCGCAGCACGACTGCATGCGAGTGATGGGTGGAGCCGTCGATGGCTTGCCCCAGCTCGGCCAGCGCGACGTCCAGGGCCTCGTCCACCGCGGATTCGGCATCGCCGAAAAGCCCCAGCTCGTCGCAGAAGTCCGCCGTGAAAAGGCCGAGCCAGACGCCGAGGAGCGCGACCGATAAGATTCGCCGCCGCATGTAGCGAGTATAGGTATGGATTTCCCGGAGAGTCAATACGCCCGGTCGATGTTTTTTTATGGATTGCCGGGAAAACGCGACTCCCAGCGGCGGCTGAAAAATCTCGCCAGGTTGGTCGCCAGGCGCCACGCCATCAACAGGCTGAGGCCGATCCAGATGCCAACAAGCCCCCAGTTCCGGTCGAGCGAGAGCCAGGCGATCGGCACGAAGATGCCGAGCGCGCCGACGAGCATCGCCCACATGAGATAGCGCGTGTCGTGCACCCCGAGCAGAAAGCCGTCGGAGGCGAACACGGCGCCGTTGACCGGCTGGAACAGCGCGAGCAGGACGAAAATGGCGACGCCCAAAATCCCGACGACCTCCGGGCTCCGCGTGAAAAAGGCGCTCAACGCCCCTTGCAGCAGGAAGTAGGCGGCGCCGAAGACGAGCCCGGTCGCCACGCCGCAAAGGATCAAGACCTTCCCCATGCGATAGGCCCGGTCGGGCCGGCGCGCGCCCAGGTGCCTGGCGGCGAGGGTTTGTCCCGCCACGGCGATGCCGTCCGTGGTGTCGGAGGACAGGAGAAAAAGCTGCAGCGCGATCTCGTGGCTCGAGAGCGTCGCCGCGCCCATGCGCGCGACCGCGCCGGTGGCGAAGACGAGCGAAAAGCGGAGCGCGCCGGTGCGCACGGCGAGGTCCGTCCCGATGCGGGAGAGCGACAGCAGCCGCCGCCCGTCGAGGCGCCACCGGTTGAGTCGGTACTCGGAAGCGTAGGAGGAGAAGAAGACCAGCCCGAGGCAGAGGCAGCCGGCCAGCGTCTGCGACGCGAGCGTCGCGACGGCGGCGCCGCTGAGACCGAGGGCGGGGAGGCCCATTCCGCCGTAGATCAATAAATAATCGAGCGCGGCGTTGAGCCCGTTGGTGGCGAAGGCGATCAGCATCGGGGTGCGCGTGTCCTGGATGCCGCGGAGAAAACCGACGCAGGCGAAGAGCAGAAAGGTAAAAGGCGTTCCGGCGATGCGGATGCGGAAGTAGGTCACGCCCTGCTCCAGCACGTCCGGCCCGGCGCCCATCCATGAATAGAGCCGCGGCGCGAAGAGAATCCCCAGGGCGGCGACCGCCGCTCCGCCGGCCAGCGCCAGGAAGAGCGCCTGCACGCAGATCTCGCCGCAGACGTCGGGCTCGTTTTTGCCGCGGTGGTAGCCGACGAGCGTCGTGGTGCCGAAGATGAGAAAGGCGAAAACCCAGTAGATGCCGCCGATCAGCGACGAGGCGATCGCCCGCGCCGCGAGCGGCTCGACTCCCAGGCGGCCGATCATGGCGGTGTCGGCGAGAAGGTAAACCGGCTCGCTGGCGATCGCCAGCATGGCGGGGACCGCCAATTTCAGGATGTCGCGCAAATCCGAGGCCGGAACATCGGAGTTCTGTAAAGTCGCTTGGGGCGATGGGTCCTCGGGGACGGCCTTTCCGGCCGAGGGCAATGAGTCTGTGTCTTGAGGCATGCCTCAAACAGCCGATCCGGAGAGAGCGCCTTGGGGGAAGGCGCGCCTACAGCCAAGCATCTTGCAAGTCGTGGCGCCGCCGCGTTCCTGTGCCCTCGGCCTCCAAGGCTCATCCCCTCGGGCCCGGCGCATCGTCTCGTCCATAAGGAGGCTTAGATAAATTTCCGCGCCGCATCCGGCGGCGGAGCGTCGGGAAAAATTTCAGGATGGAAAATCGCGGCGAGGATTTCGATTCCGTCGACCAGGCGCGGTCCCGGCCGGTTGAAATAGGCCGAGCCGTTGACCGCGTAAACCCGCCCGGCCCGGACCGCCGGGAGATCGCGCCATCCATCAAGTCCTCGAAGGAGGGGAGCTTCCAGCAGCGCGCGCTCGACGTCGAAGCCGCACGGCAGGAGCACGATCACTTCGGGCGCGAAGGCGCGGACGGCGTCCCAGCCGATCGCCTCCGAGGGCCGGCCGCTTTTGCCGAGCCCGTCGACGCCGCCGGCGAGCTCGACCATCTCCGGCACCCAGTGGCCCGCGTTGTATAGAGGCTCGAACCATTCGATGCAGGCGACGCGCGGGCGTAATGCGGCGCCCGCGATGCGCTCACGCACGCGAGCGATGCGATTTTTGAGGGCGCCGGCGAGGACTGCGGCCTCGGCCGCGCGCCCAGCGGCGGCGCCGACCGCTGCGATGTCGCCCAGCACCTCGGCGAGCGTCGTCGGCGCGAGCGAGACGATCTTCGGTTCCTCCGCCAACGACCGCGCCGCCTCGATCACCTCGTCGTAATCGAGCGCGCAGACCTCGCACAGGCTCTGCGTCAGGATAAAATCCGGCGCGGCCTCCCGGAAGCTCGGGAGATCGATCGTGTAGATGCTTTTTTTCGCCGCGAGGCGCGCGCGCACCAGGCCGTCGATCGCGCCGCTCTTGTGCCGCGCGGGATCGATCGCGCTCCGGACCACGACGCGCCGCCGCCGGGCCTCCGGCGGATAGTCGCATTCGTGCGTGACGCCGACGACTTCGTCGCCGAGCCCGAGGGCGAAGGCGATCTCGGTCGCGCTCGGCAGCAGCGAGCAGATGCGCATGCGCCGATCATTAGCGTAAATATGCCGAATATGCTACCCGGGAGCTGCCTCGATGAGTCCCGATGCTCTTTCTCCTCGGAGGGGAAAATCATGAAACCATGGCCCGCGTTGCTTCTGCTTGCCATCTCTCTCGTCGGCTGCTCTACGGCCCGGACGGAGATAACCAAAAAAAACAATCGCATCGAAGCGGCAAGCTATTCATTCGTCATCGCCGCGGATCAGGGGTGGTACATGCAGCGTGATGAAAAAGGAGAACGTATCACTTTGACGAAGCAAGCAGGTCCGATCGTTTGGCAGATCATGTTTTACAAAAATATTCTCCTGGCCGATCAACTCGCGGCCGCTTCCGCGGAAGCAGTAGCGGACGATTTCAGAAAACTCGAGGTCCAGGTCATGATGGAGGAGGGGGTCAAGAAGGGCAAATACCAGCTGCGGGATATCAAGATGGGGGAAGAGATCGTCGGGGATAGGGCTTTTTACACCCTGGAGCACGTCGCTTTAAGCCCGTCCCTCATGCAGCGTGCGAGCATGTATCTTTATTTCCCGCAGGCCAAAAACAATCGCTATTTTTTTGTCGCCCACTATTTCGAAACCACGGCGCCGGGCGTCGCGGCTAAATCACTGAAAGATGAATTTTTGAGTGCGCTCGCGAGCTTGACCGTCAAGTAAAATGGGAAAGAGGCCGGCATGCGTTCGTCACTTGAACGTTTTGAGCAGGCTCCACATCGCCCCGTGTCCCCATCGGAGCCCCCGAAGCTCCAGGTCGATTTCGTTGTAACCGCCGGCGAGCCGTTTTTGGCCGCTCCATAGCACCTCTCCCGTCTTCGCGTCGACCAAAAATGCGTAAAACGTCAGGTTGATGTTGCCGAGCATGCGGCCGAGAGCGTTGGGCAGCTTCTTCTCGACGACGACGGGGAACAGGATCTTTCCCACCTGCTCGAACGCGGGAGTTTCGCCGTCTTTTGGAGCGAAAAACTTCGTATTCCGCCGCTCGACAAGGCGTTTGGAATCCGCCGTGACGAGAAAGTTGACTTCCGCCTCGGTCAACCATCCTGCGTGGTTGCCGATAAAGGACGCCGCATGCCCTTTTTCCTGAAGGTATCTTTCCAGCGTGGAGGTCACGATGGCGGCGAAGCGCTCATCCGCTGGCATGACGGCCAGGTCCTGGTCTTCCTGGTAGTAAAACGGCACCGAAGAAATCGCAATGCGATTTTCCGGCGGCACGCTACGCACGTCGATTGTCGTCCGGTTGCCGCCGGCTGCGCAGCTGCAGAGCAGGAGCAAAAACAGGCAGAGACGGCGTCTTTTCATATGGCTTTCGATCGGGCGCGGTTTCGACGAAACCATTAGCGTAAAAATCTCGATTATGCTAGTCGAGGTGTTCCATCATGGACAGGCCGGTTCGACCGTGGGACGTGCTCGCGGAAAAAAATTTCGCGCTCTTCTGGCTGAGCCTGCTGGTCTCCGGGATCGGCAGCCAGCTCACCTCCGTCGCGGTCGCCTGGCAGATCTACCAGATCACCGACTCGCCGCTCCAGCTGGGGTTGACCGGCCTGTTCCGCGCCGTTCCGATCATCGGCTTCGCCGTGACCGGCGGCTGGCTGGCCGACCGCGTGGAGCGGCGCCGCCTGCTGATCGCGACGCAAATTCTCTCCCTCGCGATGTCGCTCGGCCTCGCGCTCCTGACCGACAGCGGCCACATCCGGGCGTGGCAGATCTACGCCATCGTCTTCGCGCAGAGCGCGCTCATGAGCTTCGATCTGCCGGCGCGGAACGCGCTCATCCCGAGCCTGGTCCGCCGCGAGCACCTCGCCACGGCGTTCGCCTTGAGCGTCACGCTGCGCCAGACCGCGCTGCTCGCCGGCCCGTTCATCGCCGGCGTGATCATCGCGTGGGCCGGGATCCGCTGGTGCTATTACATCGACGCGGCGAGCTTTCTCGCCGTGATCGTCTGTCTCTGGCTCATGCGGATCCGCGTCGCGCCCGCGCCCTCCAGGCGCGAGCCGGCGCTCGGGAGCATGATAGAGAGCTTCGCCTTCATCCGCCGGAGCGGCGTGATCTGGGCGCTGCTCGTCATGGACGCCAGCGTCAGTTTCTTCGGCGCCTACCGGGCGATGATGCCGGTCTTCGCGCGCGACATCCTGATGGTCGGGCCGACGGGGCTGGGCGCGCTTTTGGGCGCGCCGGCGATCGGCGCGCTGGTCGGCTCGGGCATCGTCATGGCCATGGGCAACCCGCGCCGCAAGGCGCGGCTCATCGTCGCGATCACGCTCTTCTATACCGTCGGGGTCGTCGCCTTCGCCCTCTCGCGCTCGTTCGCGCTGTCGCTCGCGGTCGCGTTCACGCTGGGGGCGGTCGATTCGGTCGGCGAGACGCTCCGCATGACGGTGATCCAGCTTATGACGCCGGACGCGCTCCGCGGCCGGGTGCAGGGCCTGGTCCACGTCTTCGTCATCGGCGGCCCGTTCCTGGGCCAGGCCGAGGTCGGCCTCGCCGCGGCTTTCCTCGGCGCCCCCGGCGCGCTGGTCGCGGGCGGGATCATCGGCTCGGTCGTCGTCGGCGCGATGGCGCGCCGGCTCATGGCGACCGAGCTGGCAGAGGAAGCCTGAAGCCGCGGCGCCGCCGGAGCGGGGCGCGAAAGTTGACTTCGATGTCGCGCGCGGCGTACAAAGAGAAATGCTTATGCGCATCCTGGGAACGGTTTTGTCTCTCTGCCTGCTGTCGGCGTCGCCCGCCCGGGCGCTCGACAGGCTGAATGTAGGCTACGGCTCGATCGGCGGCGGCATGTGGCCGGCGATCGTCGCCCAGAAAAAAGGGCTGCTCGCCAAAAACGGCATCGAGGCCACCTTCATCTTTATCGAGGGCGGCACGCGGGCGCTGTCCGCGATGATCGCCGGCGAGACCCCGCTGCTTCAGGTCGGCGGCACCGAGGCGATCGTCGCCGGGGTGGGAGGCGCCGACGTCGTGATCGTCTCGAGCATGGTGAACGCGCTCTCCTTCGATTTAGTCGTCGCGCCGGAGATCCACCGCGTCGAGGACCTGAAGGGCAAGAAGCTCGCCGTCAGCCGCTTCGGCAGCACCACCGACGTCGGCCTCAAGCTCGCGCTCAAAAAGCTCGGCTTCGATCCGAAGGACGCGCTCTTTTTTCAGATCGG
>DASWFA010000121.1:0-2396 GCA_036394475.1 Binatia bacterium | reverse complement strand
CTGCCCCATCAGCCAGACCTATCTGCCGCACTCGATGGCCCAGACGAGCTACAGCTTTAAATCCGTCAACGGCGGCGTCAAGAAACTCGGCGTGCTCGCGCTGCGCATCACGTCCGATATCCTCTGCGAGAAGAGCGTCGGCGAGTCGTTCCGCCTGGAAAAACTCCCGCTCGCCGGCGGTAATCGGTACGTCGGTCTGGTCCAGCTCTTCAGCGTCGAGACCGGCGAGCTCCTGACCATCATGCCGGACGGCTTCCTCCAGCAGACGCGCGTCGGCGTCACGAGCGCGCTCGGCGCCAAGGCGCTCGCGCGCGAAGACTCGGAAGTCCTCGCGCTCATCGGCTCGGGCGGCCAGGCCCGCTCCCATTTTCGCTTCTTGACCGCCGTGCGGCCGATCAAACGGGTGAAGATTTACAGCCCCAACCCGGAGAATCGGAGGAGATTCGCCGCCGAGATGGAAAAGGAAACCGGGATTCCGGCCGAGGCGGTCGACAGCGCCGAGACGGCGGTCGCCGGCTCGGACATCGTCTGCAGCGCGACCAACTCCTCACGCCCGGTGGTGAACGCGAGCTGGCTCCAGCCCGGCATGCACTACAACTCGATCCGCGAATTCGAGATGGACGAGGCCGCGCTCGATAAAAGCGACGTGGTGGCGATCCATTCCCGTTTCGGCGGCTACCTCCATTGCCAGCCTCCCGGGACCGAAAAAGACCTGCCCGGAGTGCGCCGGGAAAAGGAGAGAGACTGGAGCCTCTACCCGGAAATCCAGGACCTGCTCGTCGGCAAAGCCAAGGGCCGGACGAACAGGCAGCAGATAACTTTTTTCTTGAACAACGTCGGCGCCGGCGTCCAGTTCGCCGCCATGGGCTACGCCGCCTACCGCGCCTGCAAGGAAAAAGGCCTGGGGAAAGAAATCCCGTCCGAGTGGTTCATGCAGGACATCAAGCCTTAAACCTCCGCCCTTCCGCCCCAAGGAGGCTTCTCCCCGCCTCCAACGCCTTCATCGAGGCTTAACCGAAAGTAAACACAGGCGCAAAGATCCCGGGGTATTCTTCTATTCGAAGATAGGAGAATGCCATGAAAAAATCCCCCTCTTCGCTTCGCTGTGGAATTGTGCTGGCCGCCGGCGAAGGCAAGCGCCTGCAGCCGCTCATCCGGCGCCTGCGCGGCGACAGCCTGCCCAAGCAATACGTCACGCTCGTCGGCACCCGCTCGATGCTCGAGCACACCTTCGACCGCGCGGAGGCGCTGGTGCCGCGGAGCCGCCTCTTCACCGTCGTCGGCAAAGACCATCTCGGCTATCCCGAGGCCCGGCGGCAGCTCTCCGGCCGGGCGCGCGGAACCGTGATCGCGCAGCCGGAAAACCGGGAGACCGGTCCGGGGCTGCTCCTGCCCCTGATGCATCTGCACAAGCGCTATCCGGACTCGACCGTGGCGGTTTTTCCCTCCGATCACTTTGTCATGGAAGAAGATCTCTTCATGAACTATGTCGATCTCGCCTTCCACGTGGCCGAGTGGGACCCCGCTTCGGTGGTGCTCCTCGGAATGGAGCCCGACGAGCCCGAGCCGGAATACGGCTACATCGTGCCGGGAGAAGATTTGAACCCCATGGCGCTGCTGGACGTGCGGAGCGTCCGGCGCTTCGTCGAAAAGCCCGACCGGCGCGCGGCGGCGGCGCTGATCGCGAGCGGCGCCTTGTGGAACACCTTCGTGATGGTTTTTCGCGTGCAGGCCTTTTTGGAGCGCGTGGAAAAGGCCGCTCCCGAGCTCTACGAATCCTTTCAGCGCGTCGCGGCGGCGATCGGCAGCCCGGGCGAAGAAGACGTCGTCCGGGAAGTCTACCGGGACATGCGGCCGGTGAATTTTTCCACCGGCCTGCTAGAAAAAATCCCCCTCGATCCCGCGGCGCGCCTGCTGGTCGTGCCGGTGCGCGGCGTGCTGTGGAGCGACTGGGGCTCGGAGCGGCGGCTCGTGAGCGCGCTCAAAAAAATCGACCTGCCGGGGCCTTTGCCCGGCGTCCCGGGAGCGTTCTCGCTCTTTTCCGAAAAATAAAACCGCGCGCGGCGCCGGCGTGTTGTCGGGGCTATGCCTTTAGTTTTCCGAAGTCCGTGTCCCAAAGCTCCCGCAGGCGCGCCAGCGCGTCTTGCGGCAACCCTCCGGTCCCGGAGCAGGCGGCCGCCTCGTCGATGTGCTCGACGCTGGAAAAGCCTACAAGTACTGTGGAGACCTGGGGCTTCATGAGCGCGAAGCGGATCGCCGCCTGCGTGAGGCTTGAGTCTTTGCCGGCTAGGAATTTCACCTTCTCCGCGCGCTCGAGATCGAGCGCGTAGTCGGAGCCCGGCGAGAGCGGCTCGGGGCTCGAGCCGCCGCTCCGAGCCCCAGTCGCTCCACAGCAC
>DASWFA010000120.1:0-5229 GCA_036394475.1 Binatia bacterium | reverse complement strand
CGACCGGGTCATGGACTACGCGCGCCAGTTCATCACGCCCAACAAGGCGAGCATGGCGGTCGGCAAGGTGAAGCGGGCGATTCAGACCGGCCTGGAGCTGTCGCTTCCCGACGGGCTCGCCTTCGAGCGCGAGGTCCTGGCCCAGACCTTCGGCAGCGAGGACGGCACCGAAGGCGTCAAGGCCTACATCGAAAAAAGAACCGCGCAGTTCAAGGGCAAATAGCCAGTTTCAAGTTTCCGGTTCCACGTTTCTGGTTCGGGTTGCGTTTTTTTGAAACCCTGAAACTAGAAACCAGGAACTATCATCCATTTTAGCTTCGGAGGTCAAATCATGAAAATGTTAATCGGCGGGGAATCGGTCGATTCGGCGAGCGGGCAGACGTACGAGGTCCGCAACCCGGCGACCGGCGAGGTCGTGGACAGCGTGCCGAAGGGCAACGAGAAGGACGTGCAGCAGGCGATCACGGCGGCGGAGGGGGCGTTCAAGGAATGGTCCGACGTGACCGCGGAAGACCGCGGCAAGATGCTCTCCAACGCCTGCGAGCTGATCAAGCAAAAAAGCGGCGAGATCGCCCAGGCGCTCACCAAAGAGCAGGGCAAGACCCTTTTCGAAGCCGGCCTGGAAATCCACCACCTGGTCCACGGGCTGGAATTCTACGCCGGGCTCGCCTCCAAAGTCCGCGGCTCGCACGTGCCGCTGCCGCAAAAAGGCGCCTACGGCATGGTCGTGCGCCAGCCGATCGGCGTCTGCGCCGGCATCGTGCCGTGGAATTTTCCTCTGACGCTCATGGGCACGAAGCTCGGGCCGGCGCTCGCGGCCGGCAACACGATCATCGTCAAGCCGGCGAGCACCACTCCGCTGGCAACGTTGATTGCAATTGACCAGATCCAAAAGGCGACCTACGGCGAGGGGAAGGCGCAAAAGACGCTGCCGAAGGGCGCGGTCAATGTCGTCACCGGGCCGGGCGGCACGGTCGGCGAAGAGATTCTTAAAAATCCGCGCATCCGGCGCATCGCCTTCACCGGCTCGACGCCGGTCGGCAAGCACGTCATGGAAGTCGCCGGCCGCGAGATCAAGCGGGTCACGCTGGAGCTCGGCGGCAGCGATCCGATGATCGTGATGGACGACGCGAATCTCGACCTGGCGATCAAGATGGCGGACATCGGCCGGTTTTTCAACTGCGGCCAGATGTGCCTCGGCGTCAAGCGGCTGTTCCTCCAGGAATCGGTCGCCGAGTCGTTCGTCGGCAAGCTCACGGAGATCTTGAAGACCAAGACGGTCGGCAACGGCGCGAGCAAAGAGACCCGCATGGGACCGATCCATCTCGAATCGCAGCGCAAAGAGATCGAAGAGCAGGTCGAGGACGCCAAGGCGCGCGGCGCCAAGGTCGTCTTCGGCGGCGAGCGGCCCAAGGGCGGCGATCTCGATAAGGGCTGGTACTATCTGCCGACGCTGCTGACGAATGTGCCGGACGACGCGAAAGTGAGCGTCGAGGAGACCTTCGGCCCGGTGCTGCCGGTCTTCACCTTCAAGACGCTTGACGAAGCGCTCGAGAGGGCGAACCGCTCGATCTTCGGCCTGGGCTCGTCGATCTGGACGAGGAGCCTCAACCACGCCAACAGGGCGATCGACAAGCTCCAGGCGGGCAACGTCTGGGTCAACTCGCTCCACTACGGCTACGACGAGCTGCCCTTCGGCGGCGTCAAGCAGAGCGGCGTCGGCCGCGAGCACGGCCCGGAAGCGCTCGACTATTACCTGGAGCCCAAGGGCGTCGTGATCGTGAACGTTTAGATCGGAGAGTCGCTCGAGTCGAAAAGCCCGACCGGCTCCGCCCGGCCGGGCTTTTTTTATTGTCCGAATCCAAGCATAATCGACGAATGAGTCGGAGGAGAAGGAAGATGTCTGAGGAAACGAAAGATTTTTTCGAGCCCAAGGGATATTTATCACTGGCGAAGAACATCGGCATCAAGGATGACACGCTCGATCTCACCGTGATCTACTCGGAGGCGCGGGCGCGCGCGGCGGCCGTGTTCACCCGGAGCCGCTTTCCCGGCGCGCCGGTGATCGTGGGGCGGAAGCACATCGCCGACGGCTACGCGCAGGCGCTCGTCGTCAACAGCAAGAACGCCAACGTCGCCATGGGAAAACAGGGCCTCGATAACGCGGTCGAGATGTGCCGGGTCGCCGCCGCCGAGCTCGGCGTCGACTACCGCGACGTGCTCCCCTTCTCGACCGGCGTGATCGGCCGGCCGCTGCCGATGGACAAGATCCGCGCCGGACTGAAGGGCATCCGTAGCGAGCTCAAGCCGGACAGCCTGGCGCTCGCGGCGCGCGCGATCATGACCACCGACCGCTATCCGAAATATTTTTCCCGCCGCGTCGGTCCGGCGACGATCGCCGGCATCGCCAAGGGCGCGGGCATGATCGAGCCGAACATGGCGACGATGCTGGTCTACTTGATGACCGACGCCGCCCTGCCGGCGGCTTCGTTGAAGCCGATGCTGCGGCGCGTGGTCGACAAGACCTTCAACTCGATCAGCATCGACACGGACACGAGCACGAGCGACACGGTGGTGCTGATGGCGAACGGCCTCGCCGGGCCGGTGTCCCCTTCCAAGTTCGAGGCCGGTTTGCTCCAGGTAAGCGAATACCTCGCGCGTGAAATCTGCCGCAACGCCGAAGGCGCGACCAAGCTCATCACGGTGGAGGTCTCCGGCGCGAAAAACGAGGCCCAGGCGAAGCGCGTCGGCAAGTCGGTCGTCAACTCGCCGCTGGTCAAAACCGCCGTCTACGGCGCCGACCCGAATTGGGGTCGCGTGATCGCGGCGGTCGGAAAGACCTTCGATCCGGCGATCGAGCCCCAGCGGACGACGATCCGCTTCGGACAGACGAAAGTATTCGAGCGCGGCGGGCCGGTCGATTGCGATCTGGACGCGCTGCGGGCCTATCTGGGCCAGGGGGAAGTGACCATCGGCGTCGCCCTCGGCATCGGCAAGGCGAAGGCGCGCGTCTGGGGCTGCGATCTCACGGAAGAGTACATCAAAGAGAACGCGTACTATACGACGTGAGGCGATGGTCGAGATATTCGATGCCCGCGCGCCGGAATATTTGAGCGACGTCAGGCGGCTTTTTCGACGATACAAGCGCATGCGCCTGGACACGCTCGCGTCGATGGAGGCCGCCAACCGGCTTTACCGATCGCTCGGCTTTGAACCGACCGCGCCTTACCGCTACAATCCTCTGGAGGGCGCCGAATTTTTCGAGCGCGCTCTTTAGAGGCGAATCATGGCACAAAAATCAGAATTCCGCATCGTCCCCGCGGCCGAGCGCGACGTTCCGGTGATCCTGGAATTGATCAAGGGGCTCGCCGAATACGAGCGCCTTTCCCACGAGGTCGTCGCGACCGAGGAAGCTTTGCGCGAGTCGCTTTTCGGCGCGCGGCGCGCCGCCGAGGTCGTGATCGGCTATGCGAAAGAGGATCCCGTGGGCTTCGCGGTTTTCTTCCACAACTATTCGACCTTTCTCGGCCGCGCCGGCATCTACCTCGAAGACCTTTTCGTTTTGCCCGGCTGGCGCGGGCGCGGCCTGGGGCGAAAGCTGCTGGCCCACGTCGCCCGCATCGCCGTCGAGCGGAGCTGCGGCCGCTTCGAGTGGTCGGTGCTCGACTGGAACGAGCCGGCGATCGGCTTTTATAAAAAACTCGGCGCGCGGGCGATGGACGAGTGGACCGTCTACCGGCTCACGGGCGCCGCGCTCGAAAAACTGGCGTCCGAGGCGGACGCGGGCAAGGCGAAATAGGCTCGATGGCTGCGACCCAAACCATTTACGTCGACATGGACGACGTGCTGTGCGAGACGGCGCGCGCGCTCCTCGCCATCGCCGAGCGCGAGTTCGGGAAGACGCTCCACTACGAGAGGCTCGACAACTTCGAGGTCGGCGAGGCCTGCGGCCTGGAGGCGGACGAGATCGCCGAGCTGTTCCGCCTGGCGCACCATCCGGAAGAGCTCTTGCGCATGGCGCCGATCGAGGGAGCGAAGTCCGTATTGCAGGAATGGACCGAAGCCGGGCACGAGATCGCCATCGTGACGGGACGGCCGCCTTCTTCCTACGACGTCTCGATCGAATGGCTGGCGGCGCAGAAGGTGCCCTACCACGACTTTGTCGTCGTCGACAAGTACAACCGCTTCGCGACCGAGAACACGATCGCGATTACGTTATCCGAGTTGGCCTCCCGGGGATTTGCCCTCGCGGTCGAGGACTCGCCGACGATGGCGAAATATCTGGCGCAGGAGATGAAAGTCCCGGTCGCTCTATTGGACCGGCCGTGGAACCGCAAGGATACCGACCACCCGCTGATCCATAGATACAGCGATTGGAGTGCTATCGCCGGCGCCTGGCCCCGCGGCCGGCGCTAGCTTCCTACCCCTTCTCCCCCCGCATCGCCGAGGTAAAAAGCGCCACGGCGCTCGCGGCCAGGCCGGCGAGCAGCGTCAGGTTCAGCGCCGCGACGAACGCCGCCGGGTTCGCCGTCGACGGGCTCGCGCCCGGGACGCCCGTATAGCGCGTGTAGGCGAAGCTCATCATGACGCCGGCGAGGCCGACGCCGAACACGTTGCCCATGCCGAACGCGACATAATTGACACTGGACGCGAAGCCGCGGTGCTCCTTCGGCATCGCGCCGATCATGTCGGAGGAGTTCGCCGGGTTGAAGATCCCGTTGGTCACGCCGCTACAGGCGATCACGAGGGTGGGGAGGAGCCAGTGTGAATCCGGCCGCAAGAGCCCGCCGATCAGGCAGCCGAGGGAGAGAAAGCCGACTCCGAGCGTCGTTGGGACCCGCGGGCTGAAGCGGTCGGCCAAGTAGCCGCTCAGCGGCGCGAGCAGCACGGTGAGCGCCGCCGGCACGATGAACAAAAGCCCGATGAACGACGGCGCGAGGCCGAGCACCTCCTGGAGGTAAAAAGGGAGCAGAAAGCCGGTGAGCACGTAGCAGGTGGAGACGATGACGAGGCTCACGGCGGCCATGCTGAACTTGCGGCGCTTGAAGAGCGCGAGATCGATGAAGGGATAGGGCGTCCGCGCCTCGTGCGCGATCAGGCCCGCCAGCGCGGCGGCGAAGCCGCCGCCGAGCAGGAGCTTCGTCCCCGCTCCGAAGATCTCCAGCGTGCGCCGGTCGAGCGCGAGCAGCAGCATCGCCATGACGGCGAAGACGAGAGCCGCGCCCAGGT
>DASWFA010000119.1:0-7237 GCA_036394475.1 Binatia bacterium | reverse complement strand
CCGAGAGCCGCTCGCGCTCGTCCCGGTGGCCGGATTGTTCCATCCCGCGCGCGAGGCGCGTGATGACTTCGGACGACAGGCCCTGGTCGAGCAGCTTCTCGACCATGCCCTTGCCGCCGATCGAGGGGAGCAGCCACTTGAGCAGGGACCGGACTTCCGCGATGTCGCGGCGGACCTCTTCGAGGCCCCCGCCCGCGGCCTGGTGGACCGCCGCCGCCGGCGCCGCGCGGCTCTCTTCCGCGTCTTCGTTCATCGCGATCACCTCCACGCCCGCGCCGTTTTCACCGGCGCTCCGCGATTGGAGGATGAGCGCGTCGGGGCCGAGCGATTGCCGGACGGCCCGGAGCGCCTCGGTCATGTCCCGGCCTAAAAATTGTTTGGGTTTCATCGTTTCACCTGATCACTCCCAGAGATTGAATTTTGACTCCGTCGCTGATTTCCCGGTGCGAGAGCACCACGATCTGGCGCAGGTAATGGCTCAAGAGCTGGCGCAGGTGGCGGCGCACGTCGGGGCTGGTCAAAAACACGGGGAGAAGCCCGCGCGCGCTGAACGTGTCCATCGCCGTGCGCGCGGCGCTGACGATGCGCTGCGCCGCCTGCGGCTCGATCGACATGTTCTCCTGCACGCTCTCGCGGATCACCCGCTCGATCTGCAAATCCACCGTCATGACCGGCAGCACGCCGTCGGCGTTGCGGCACGAGGCGGTGATCACGCGGGCGAGCGCGTGGCGCACGTGCTCGGTCAGGAGGTCCATGTCCTTGACCTGCGGCGCGTGGTCCGCCAGCGTCTCGACGATCGTCAGGAGATCGCGGATCGGCACCTCTTCGCGCAGGAGATTTTGCAGGACCTTCTGCACGCCGCCGAGCGTCAGGTGCTGCGGGATCAGCTCCTCGAGGACTTTGGGGTTTTCTTTGCCGAGCTCGTCGAGCAGCCGCTGCACGTCCTGGCGCGTGAGGAGGTCGGGGCCGTAGCGCTTGACGATCTCCGCGAGGTGGGTGATGAGCACGGTCTCGGAATCGACCACGGTGTGGCCGATGCCTTCCGCGCGCTCTTTATCGGCCGCCGAGACCCACAGCGCCGGGAGGCCGAACGCCGGCTCCTCCGTCGGCTCCCCCGGCAGGGTGGCGGACGCGTCGGCGTCGCCCGCCACGCTCATGGCGAGGAATTTTCCCGGCCGGAGCTCGCCCTTGCCCGCCTCGACGCCCTTGATGAGAATCGCGTACTGCTTGCTCGCGAGGCGGAGGTTGTCGCGGATATGGATCTGCGGCACGAGAAAGCCGCGGTCGGTGAGCAGCTGGCGCCGGAGCGCCTTGATGCGCTCGACCAGGCCGCCTTTTTCGCTGTCGATCAGCGGGATCAGCTCGTAGCCGACTTCGAGCTCGAGCAGGTCGATCGGCGCGGACCGGACCGGCTCCTCGCGCTTGTCGGGCTTCCGGGCTTCCGTCTCCGCCGCGCTCCGCCGCTCTTCCCTCTCCGCCGCGCTGTAGGCGAGCCCGCCCGCCACCAGCGCGGTCGCGAGAAACGGCAGCGCGGGAAAACCGGGCATGAAGGCCAAAAGCGTGAGCGCGCCCGCGACCACGCCGAGGACTTTGGCGTTCCATAACAATTGGCGCGCCAGCTCGGGGCCGAGGCGCGCCCCGGACGAGGTGCGCGTCACGACCAGGCCGGCCGCGGTCGAAACGATGATCGCCGGCACCTGGGCGACCAGGCCGTCGCCGATGCTGAGCAGGCTGTAGAGCCGGGCGGCCTCGGAGATCGTCAGCCCCTTCTGCATCATGCCGATGAAAAAACCGCCCAGCAGATTGACCGCCAGGATAATCAGGCCGGCGACCGCGTCGCCGCGGACGAATTTCGAGGCGCCGTCCATCGAGCCGTAGAAGTCCGCTTCTTTCTGCACCCGCTCGCGCCGCCGCCGGGCTTCCGAGTCGTTGATGAGCCCCGCGTTCAGATCGGCGTCGATCGCCATCTGCTTGCCGGGCATCGCGTCCAGGGTGAAGCGCGCGGCCACTTCCGCGATGCGCGTGGCGCCCTTGGTGATAACGACGAAGTTGATGACGGTCAGGATCACGAAGACGATGAAGCCGACGGCGTAGTTGCCGCCCATGACGAACTGGCCGAACGCCTCGATCACGCGGCCGGCCGCCGCCGAGCCCTCCTCGCCGCGGATCAGGATGAGCCGCGCCGAGGCCACGTTGAGCCCCAGGCGGAAGAGCGTCCCGAAGAGCAGCACGGTGGGAAACGCGGCGAACTCCAGCGGCTCCTTGATGGAAAAGGAAACCATCAGGATGGTGAGCGAGAAGGCCATGCTGATCACCAGGGCGAAGTCCAGAAACCACGACGGCACCGGCAGCAGCAACAGCATCAGCATCGCGACCAGCGCCACCGCCGGCCCGGCGTCGCCCAGGGAAAAGCCCGCCTTTTGTGTCTTCGTTTCCATTTTTTTAAGTTTCCGGTTTCAAGTTTCTGGTTTCCAGCGTCGGAGTTTGTTTTTAGCCTGGCTCATGGTCTTCCCAATCCCTGATTCCTAATTCCTCTTCAATTTATAGACGTACGCCAGCACCTCGGCGACCGCGCGGTAAAGGCTTTCGTGGATCTCCTGGCCGACTTCGACGGCGCGGTAGAGCAGCCGGGCGAGCGGCTTGTTCTCGACGATCGGGACGCGGTGCTCGGCCGCGACTTCCCTGATTTTTTGCGCCACGAAGCCGGCGCCCTTCGCCACCACCCGCGGCGCCGCCATCTCTCCGACCCGGTAGGAAAGCGCCACCGCCAGATGGTCCGGGTTGGTGAGCACCACGTCCGCCCGGGCGACGTCGGCCATCATGCGCCGGCGCGAAATCTTTTGTCTCAGCCCGCGGAGCCGGCTCTTGGTGAGCGGGTCCCCTTCGGACTCCCGCATCTCCTCTTTGACTTCCTGGCGGCTCATGCGCAGCCGGACCTCGTTGCGCCAGCGCTGGTAGAGATAGTCGGCGCCCGCCAGGCCGGCCATGATCGCGACCGCGGCGCCGGTGAGATGCGTCCCCTCGCGCCCGGCGAAGAGGAGGATCTCCTCGACCCCGAGCGTGGGCAGCGCCGCGAGGGCGGCGAGATCGTCGAAAAGAAAATGAAAGGCCAGCGCCCCGAGCGCGGCCAGGGTGACCAGCGACTTGGCGAGGTCGGCGGCCGCCTCGGGCCGGAACAGGCGCTTGATGCCGGCGAGCGGGCTCAGCCGCCCGAAGTCCGGCCGCAGGGTCTCGGCGGTGAAGAGAAAGCCGGTTTGCAGCAGCCCCGAGCCCATGCCGGCCAGGGTGACGCCGAGAAAGAGCGGCGCGAGAACGGGCGCCATCAGCAAGCCGGACTCGATCGAAAGCGACAACAATTTTTCCCCCGCCAGCTCGTGGCGCGCGCCGGCCAGGGCGATGAAGCCCGCGAACAGGCGCGCCAGGCGCTGGAAGAATTCCGCGCCGACGAAGCGCAGGATCAAAACCGCGGCGGCGAGCGTGGCCGCGGGGACGACCATGCGCGATAGCGCGACCGTGCCCTTTTTCCGCGCCTCCTCGCGGCGCTTGGGCGAGGCCTCCTCGGTGCGCTCTAAATTGTCCTGCTGTTCAGCCATAAATCATTTTCCCCGCGCCGCGCTCAAAGCCGAAAGCTGATGGCCGGCGGCGCCCAGATAATCCGCGCAAAACCACACCACCGCGGGCAGGGACAAAAAAAGCAGCAGCATGCCGAACGCGACCTGGAGCGGCATGGCGACGAAAAAGACGTTCATCTGCGGGATCGCCCGGTTGACCACCCCCAAAACCAGGTCGGAGAGCAAGAGCCCGACCACGACCGGCGCGCTCACCCGGAGCGCGATGGAAAAGATCTCGCCGGCGGAGCCGACGATCATCCGGCCGAACTCGAGCTTGCTGCCGGCCAATGGAAAGACCGCGTAGCTCGAGCCGAGCGCCTCGATCAGCAGCCGGTGGCCGTTCAGGGAAAAAAACACCAGCACGGCGATCAGCTCGAAAATTCCCGCCAGCGTCGAGCTGCGGTCGCCCCATTGAGGATCGATCATCTGCGCCAGGCTGAGCCCCATCTTCATCTCCAGCTCGTGCGCCGCCAGGCGGAGCCCGGCGAAGAGCATCTGCGCCGCCCAGCCGAGGCCGATGCCGAGCACGATCTCCCCGGCCAGCGCGAGCAGCAGAAACAAAATCGCGCCGTAGCCGGCGCCGGAAGCCGCGCCCGGCGGCAGGACGAGCGTGCCGACGGAAGGATAGGCGGCCGCGCTCAACACCACCGCGACCCAGGCGCGCGCCAGGCCGGGGATGATCCGGCTGCCCCAAAAGGGCGCGCTCATCACCAGGCCGCTGGTGCGGCCCAGGATCAAAAAGAAGGTGACCACTTCGGGCCAGCGCATGCTGATGAGCTCGCTGAGCGGCGCCATGGCTTACCTCGCGAACAAAAACAGGTTGAGGATCGATTGCCGCGTAAAGTCGATGTAGAGCTGCAGCATCCACGGCCCGAGGAGCGCCAGGACGACGACCACGCCGATGATCTTCGGCACAAAGACCAGAGTCGCGTCGTTGATCTGCGTGGTCGCCTGGAGCACGCTGACGGCGACGCCCGCCACCAGGCTGACGAGGAGGACGGGAGCGGCGACCATGGCGCCGATCTCCAGCGCCCCGCGCACCACGTCGATGACCGTCTCCGGCGTCATTCGAAGCTCCGGATGAGGGACGTGACCAATAGGTTCCAGCCGTCCACGAGCACGAACAGGGCGAGCTTGAACGGCAGGGAGACCAGCGCCGGGGGCAAAAACATCATGCCCATCGACATCAGGACCGAAGCCACGACGAGATCGAAGATCAGAAAAGGCACGTAGATGAAAAACGCCATCTGGAACGATGTCTTGAGCTCCGAGATCATGAACGCCGGGATGAGCGCCGTCGCCGGCGCGTCTTTGACGTCGAGGGCCTTCTCCTGCTCGGTGCGGAGAAAAATCGCCACGTCGGCCTGGTGCGTCTGCTTCAAGACGAAGCCGCGGAGTGGCGCCCACGCCTGCACGACGGCAGCCTCGGCGGTGATTTTTTTATTGAGATAGGGCGTCACCGCCTCGGCTTCGATCCGCTGCCAGACCGGCGCCATCACGTAGAGCGAGATAAAAAGCGCCAGCGCGATCACGATCTGGTTCGAGGGCGCCTGCTGCGTCCCCAGGGCCTGGCGCACGAAGGAGAGCACCACCACGATCCGGGTGAACGACGTGAGGGTGATGAGGATGAGCGGGCCGAGCGAGAGGATCGTCAGGAGAAAGACGATCTCGAAAACGGTCGAGACCTGCGTGCCCTTGAGCGATTCGGCGAGCAGCGGCAAGGCGTTCGGGTTCATTACTGGAGCCCCGCTTCGGCGCGCGCCGCTTGTTCGCTCTCTTCGGCCGCCGGGGGCAGCTCGGCGAGCAGGGTGACGCTCGCAGCGGTGACGCCGAGCAGCAGCGTCTGCCCGCCGGCCTCGACCAGCGCCACCGAGCATTTCGGGTTGAGCATCAGCGTCCCCAGATGGCGCGGAAAATCGCTCCGGGCGGATTTCTTCTGGAACAGCGGCCCGAGACGACGCGCGAACAGGGCCACGACCGCGGCGCCGACGACCATCAACGCCGGGGTTGCCAATTCGGAACCGATCATCGGATCATCTCCCCCGTTTTACTGGATGAGGAATTCGCGAAAATAGACCGCCGCCACCGTCTGGCCGCCCAGCGCCCGGTTGACCTCGCCGGCGATCTCGCCGGCGAGCTCGGTCTTTCCCTCGGCGGCGAGCAGCCTGTCGGCGGTCTTGCCGCTGAGCAGCATGATGAGCCCGTGGCGGATGCGCGCGCCGAGCTGCCTCACGCTCTGCCGGTCGCGCTCGTCCTTCAAAACCAGGCTGAGCGAGGCGCGCAGATAGTGGGCGCTGTTCTCGCCGGCGAGATTCACCACGAAGGGCTCGAGCTCCACCGTCGCCTCTTTTTTCCCGGCTTCTTCGGCGGCCGCCCTGGGCTTGAAAAACTCCCGGGTGTAAAACCAGCCGGCGCCGCCGAGCCCGAGGACGAGGACGCCGGCGAGGGCGGGCACCGCTATTTTCCTGCTGAAATGAATCGTAGCCATTTGGGGGAACGACTCAGCAATGGATATGCCAAGGGAACCGGCGCGGCGGCGCCGCGCGGGAAAAGGGAAAAACACAGGCGCTTCGAGAGGTTTAAAACGCCGCGCCGCGCCGGCCGGGCGGGCGGTTTGACGGCTGAGCGAGCGGCTCCCGTCAGGAAACGGGAGCCTCCGTCAGGGTTTTGACGGGCGGCCGGGCTAGGCCAGCCGCTGCTCCACGGCTTGAATCTTTTCCAGCAGGCAGGAGAGATGAAACGGCTTGGGCACGTACTCGTCGGCGCCCAGGTCCAACACTTTTCTTCTATCGCCGTCCGCGCCCGCGGCCGAGATCACGATGATGTAGGGCCACGGGCTCTCTCCCTTGGCCTGCAGCTGCTCGAGCAGCCCGAAGCCGTCGAGCCGGGGCAGCTTCAAGTCGAGCACGAGCAGATGGACCTCTTCCTTGGCGAGGATCTCGAGCGCGCTCTCGCCGTCGCCGGCGGTGCGCACGTGGTAGCCCGAGCGCATGAAATAGAGCCCCAGCACTTCGCAGAGCGAGCCGTGGTCTTCCACCACCAGGATCGTGAGCTTTTTCCCCGGCAGCCGGCGGAACAGCTCTTTCGGACGGTTGGCGGCGGGAAAGCGCAGCACCTGGCCTCTTTTGGGCTCCGCTTTTTCCGGCGGCTTGGCAAAGCCGAACATCTCGCGCACGCCGACGACCTCCTGGTGGACCCGCTTGACCAGCCGGCCGCAGTCGGCTTCGGTCTGCGACAGCGCCGACCACTCCTCGTCGAGCGCGGCCTGGCCGCTCTCCAGGCCCGCGAAGCCGGACTCGGCGCCGAAACGGTCGGCGATCCGGATCACCGCCAGGGTCTTTTTGAGCAGGGGATCGGCGTCGGGCGGCAGCGCGGCGAGCGGGCTGTGATGGTACCGGATGGTGCTGCGGATCAACGGCGGCAGCTCGGCGCCGCGCGCCCAGAACTCCCCGATCGCCGAGTGATCGGCGCCGAAGATTCTCTCTTCCGCCTCGCCCGGCGCGAGCCCTTTGTCCGCCGCGATCTTGAGGGCGGAATAGAATTCGCTCCGGAAGTGGCGGTAGCAGAGCACCCGGCCCGTGTCGTGCAGCAGGCCGGCGACGAAGGCCATCGGCACCGGGCTGTAG
>DASWFA010000118.1:0-3011 GCA_036394475.1 Binatia bacterium | reverse complement strand
CCCGAGCGCGGCGCGGTACGGCTTGCCGCTCCGGCCCATCTCGGAGAGAATATAGTTGCAGGTGCCGTTGACGATGCCGTAGATCGCTTCCGGCTCCTCGGCGGCGAAGCTCTCGGTGATCGACCGGATGATGGGGACGCCGCCGCCGACGCAGGCCTCGAAGCGGATCTCGCCGCCGTGCTTCCGCGCCGCCTGAAAGATCTCGGCGCCGTGGCGCGCCAGGACCGCCTTGTCGGAGGTTACCACCGCCTTGCCCTTCTTGAGCGCGCGCAGGATCAGGTCTTTGAAGCCGGCGAGATCCTTCTCGTCGTGGAACCCCAGCGCCTCGACGATGATGGCGGCGTCGGGATGATCGACGACCTCTTCCGGCTTGTCGGTGAAGAGCGACGGATGGGACGCGTACCACTTCTTGTCCTTCGGTTTGCGGGTGAAAATCTTGACCAGCTCGAGCGACACGTCGGCGTGCTTCTTGGCGTCGGAGAAGACGAAGTCCTGCACCGCCTGGCCGACCACGCCGGAGCCCAACAGCCCGATACCGACTCTTTTTCGTTTTTCGGCCATCGCTTGATGTACTGTCCTAAAATAGCTGATTCTATTGAGAATTAATCTAGCAATTTGCCGAGCGCCCGGCGGATCGTCCGGACCGCCTGGCGGGTGCGGTGCTCGTTCTCGATCAGCGCGAAGCGGACGTACGGGTCGCCGTACTCGCCGAAGCCGATGCCCGGCGAGACCGCCACCTTGGCTTCCTGGAGCAGGTACTTGGAAAATTCCACCGAGCCCATTTTTTTGCACGGCTCGGGAATCTCCGCCCAGACGAACATCGTCCCCTTCGGCTTCTTGATCTTCCAGCCGACCCGGTCGAGGCCGTCGACCAGCGCGTCGCGCCGCTTGCGGTAGGTCTCGCGGATCTCCTCGACGCAGTCCTGCGGGCCGTTGAGCGCCTGGATCGCCGCGATCTGCACCGGCTGGAAGATGCCGTAGTCGAGGTAGCTCTTGATCCGCGCCAGCGCGTGAACCATCTCCTTGTTGCCGACGGCGAAGCCGATGCGCCAGCCGGGCATGTTGTAGCTCTTCGAGAGGGAAAAGAACTCGATGCCGATCTCCTTCGCGCCGGGGATCTGCAGCATGCTCGGCGGGTGGTGCCCGTCGAAGGCGAGGTCCGCGTAGGCGAGATCGTGGATCACCAGCAGCCCGTTCTCCCGGGCGAAATCGACCACCTTCTGGAAAAAATCCAGCTCGACGACCTCCGTCGTCGGGTTGTGCGGGAAGCTCACGATCAGGAGCTTGGGCTTCGGCCAGGTCTGCTTGATCGCGTCCTCGAGGCGCTGCAGGAAATCCTCGCCCGAATACATCGGGATGTTGTGCAGGTCGCCGCCCGCGAGGACGACCGAGTACTGGTGGATCGGATAGGTCGGGCTCGGGCAGAAGACCACGTCGCCCGGATCGACGATCGCCCAGACCAGATGGCTGAGCCCTTCTTTGGCGCCGATCGTCACGATCGCCTCGCTGTCGGGATCGACCTCGACCTGGTAGCGCTTGCGGTACCAGTCGGCGATGGCGAGCCGGAGCTTGTAGATGCCGCGCGAGACGGAGTAGCGGTGGTTCTGCGGCTTGGTCGCCGCTTCCATCAACTTGGCGACGATGTGCGGCGGCGTCGGCATGTCGGGATTGCCCATGCCGAAATCGACGATGTCCTCGCCCCGGTGGCGCGCCTCCAGCTTCAAATCGTTGATGATGTTGAAGACGTAAGGAGGCAGTCTCTTAATCCGCTGAAATTCCACGGCCTTTCCCTCTCAATCGCGCGAAAATAGTGAGCCCGATTTTAAGCTATCCGCGGCGCATTGGCAAATAGATAGCTGGAAACTCCGCAGCAAATCGCTATCCGATCCTCCCCAACTCCAATCTTCCACCCCAGCGATGCTTGAGCACCGCCTTGAGCGCCCTCGACTCCGGGCGCGCGAGGCCCGGATCTTTCTCCAGCCAGTCGAGCGCCTCCTCGCGCGCCGCCAAGAGCAGGCGCGCGTCGCGCGCCAGGTTCGCCAGGCGAAAATCCGCCAGGCCGGACTGCCGCGTGCCGATCAGCTCGCCCGGGCCGCGCAGCTTCAAATCGGCCTCGGCGATTTTAAAGCCGTCGTGCTCGCGCTCCATCACGCGCAGGCGCTCGAGCGCGTCCGCGCCGTCGCCGCCGTAGTGGACCAACAGGCAGTGCGAGCGGTGCGCGCCGCGCCCGACCCGGCCGCGGAGCTGGTGCAGCTGCGACAGGCCGAAGCGCTCGGCGTGCTCCACGACCATCACGGTCGCGTTGGGGACGTCGATGCCGACCTCGATGACGGTCGTCGCGACGAGGATCTCGACCTCGCCGTCTTTGAAGCGGCGCATCACCTCGTCCCGCTCTTCCGCCGCCATCCGCCCGTGCACCAGACCGACGCGAAAATCCTTGAACGCGCCCTCGGACAGCTCTTCGGCCATGCCGGTGGCGTCGCGCACGTCGAGCTTCTCGGAAGACTCGACCAGCGGATAGACGATGTAGGCCTGGCGGCCCTTCAGGACTTCGTCGCGCACCAGTTGATAGAGCTTGGCGCGCTGCGACTGGCGGATTATTTTAGTCTCGACCGGCGTCCGGCCCGGCGGCATCTCGTCGAGGTAGGAAATCTCCACGTCGCCGTAGAGCACCATGGCGAGGCTCCGCGGGATCGGCGTCGCGCTCATTAAAAGGATATCGGGCTCCGGCGGCGCGGCGGCCGGCGCGCCGCGCTCCGCCGGAAGCTTCGTGAGCGCCATCCGCTGCATCACGCCGAAGCGGTGCTGCTCGTCGATGATGCCGAGCCCCATGCGCGGCGCGCGCACCCCTTCCTGGACCAGCGCGTGCGTGCCGATGACGAAGGCGATCTCGCCGCTCTCGATCCGCGCCTGGATCGCGGCGCGCGTTTTGGCCGGGAGCGAGCCGGTCAGCAGCGCGATCGACACGCCGAGCTTTTCGGCGAAGCCGCTCAGATTCCGGTAGTGCTGCT
>DASWFA010000117.1:0-2199 GCA_036394475.1 Binatia bacterium | reverse complement strand
ACCGCTGCGGGAATATTTTTTTTAAAGCGCAATATTTGAGCACTCGACGAGCTTGCCTGGAGAATTTCGCGCGCCTTTGGCGGAAGCTTGGTTGCCTCCGCAAAACAAAGCGAAGGTAACAGAGCGAAGGTCAAGATACCCACCGGAAGTCTGATGGATGAACTGGATATCATCTTTGCGCCACGCTCCCCAGGGTCTCCGCCATCCTGACGAGCCTGACGAACTCGGCGCGATAGCCTTCGGGGTCGGCCCCGCGCGCGGTATTGGCCAGCGCGGCGATCTTGTCGTAGGCGAAGCCGTCGAGCGCGCTCTCGCCGCGGAGCCGCTGGGCGAAAGCGGCGACGGCGACGGCGAAGCGCTGCTCGGCGGGCGCGGCGTCGAGTCTTGCCAGCGCGTCGGCGGCGCGCACGGTTTGCTCGATCAGCCGGCTCGCCGTTTCGCGCGGCAGCTTGTAGCGGAGCCGCACGAACGCCAGCTCGCCGGCGCCTTTATTCGCCTGCGGCACGGTACGCTCGCGCTCCTGCTGATATCTCAATGGATCGACGCGGCGCGCCTTCGCTCCGGCGGGCGTGATCTCGTAGAGGGCGGTCACCGTGTGGCCCGCGCCGATGTCCCCGGCGTCGATCCTGGCGTCGTTGAAGTCCTCGCGCTTGAGCATGCGCGTCTCGTAGCCGATCAGGCGGTACTCCGCGACCTCGGCCGGGTTGAATTCGACCTGGATCTTCACGTCGTCGGCGATCGGGAAGAGCGTCGAGGCGAGCTCCTCGGACATCGCCTTCCGCGCTTCAAGCAGTGAATCGATATAGGCCGCGTTGCCGTTGCCGGCCTGCGCCAGCCGCTGCATCAGCGCGTCGTTGAAATTCCCCATGCCGACGCCGAAGATCGAGAGATAGATGCCGGTCTTCCGCTTGGCGGCGATGAAGCGCTCCAGCTCCTTCGGGTCGGTGACGCCGACGTTGAAGTCGCCGTCGGTGGCGAGGATGACGCGGTTCACCGCCTGCTTGTCGAAGTGGCGCTCGGCGAGCGCGTAGGCGCGCTGCAAGCCCTCGCCGCCGGCGGTCGAGCCGTTGGCGCTCAGGCCGTCGATCACGTCGAGAATCTTCTGCTTGTCGCGCCCGGCGGTCGGCTCGAGCGCTGTCCGGGCCTCGCCCGCGTAGGTCACGACGGCGACCCGGTCGTCGTCCCGGAGCTGGGCCGCGAACAGGCGAAAGCCCTGCTTGAGCAGCGGCAGGCGGTCGTCCGGCGCCATCGAGCCCGAGGTGTCGATCAAAAGCACCACGTTGGCGCGCGGCCGCTCGGCCCGCGCGATGTCGTAGCCGCGAACGGCGATGTGCAGGAGCTTATTGTCCGCGCTCCACGGGCTCGGCAGCACCGTCGTCGTGACCCGGAAGGGCCGGGCGCGGTCCTCCGGCGCGGGATATTCGTAGGGAAAATAGTTGACCAGCTCCTCCACCCGCACCGCCTCGCGCGGCGGGACATTACCGTTTGCCAAACTACGGCGGACGAAGGCGTAGGACGCCGTATCGACGTCGACGCTGAAAGTGGACACCGGATGCTCGGCGACGGTGACGACGCCGTTCGGCTCTTTGTCGGGGAAGCGGTCGTTGCCGGGCGGGATGACGGGCGCTGGATAGTTGGGCGGATAATACGCATGCGCCGCCGGGCGGCCTCTGCCGAGGTCCAGGCTGTAACGATGTAACTTCTCTGCCGGCGGGCTCGCCGCCGGGGCGACCACATGTTTGCCGAGCAAGTCCAGCGCGCTTAGATTCGTTTCCTGGTTTGCCCGCCCCGCCCCGGTCGTCGAAGAAAACGCCGAAGATGGCGGTTGGCTTGGCAATGATGGAGCGGTGGATTTTGCCGCCGTTGCGGGCGGCTCCAGCTTTTGAGCGCACGCCGCGAGAAAAAACAGCGCTAAGGCAATGGCGGTGATCCAATGATGTGAGTGGCGCATGAGTATCTCCTCCTCGCATGCCGGTCGGCACGACGATTTAAAATACTCATTAGACAACGGCTGTGGATTTTAGTTCCCGGAAAGATGCGGGCCGATTTTATTTATTTTGTTCGCCGAGCGCCCGGCGCAATTCCGCCGTGAGCTGCTCGCTCAATTCCGGCCGGCCGTGGAAGGCGGCGGGGGTGTTCTGAAACAGCGCGATGCGCCACCGGCCGTCCTGTTTTACGGCGACCAGCGTCTGGACTGCG
>DASWFA010000116.1:0-9775 GCA_036394475.1 Binatia bacterium | reverse complement strand
AACCCCTGGCTCTTGTCGTGGTATGCGGGCACCGTGTAGACCGACACGTCGCGGATGTTCGTGTACACGTTGTTCCAGTTGTCGCCGCCCGGCGTGAGGCCTTCGAGGACGACCGGGGTTCCCTTGGCCATCCAGACGGAGCTGTGCGGCCCGTGCTGGTGGCTCGTGGTGACGATGTCCTGCGGCGCGGCCGGCGCGGGCAGGTCGCCGCGGCCGTGCGGGTCGGTGAGGATGCGCGTGCCCTTGGAGGAGGTGATCTGAAACATCGAGTGGCCGAGCCATTCGAGCGACAAGGCGGCGGCGGGGCTCGCCGCCGCGCGCATCAAAGGCGCCCGGACCACCTCGATCTCGTGGCAGAACGCGAGCGCGCGAGCGGGGCTGAGCGTGCCCAACAGCAGGAGGCAGAAGGTGATTACGCGATGCATCGACGGTGGTTACGCTCCTTCTCCGAAATTCAAAACTCAAAACTCAAAATTGAAAATTGCTAGATCAGTCCCCATTTTCTCCGGAGCCACCACTCGGCGCTGAGGATCATCAGGATGATCGAGAACGTCGTCAGCGTGCTCCAGAGAGGAATCTCCTGCCGCTCGACGATCTCCGCCGGGGCCAGGCGGTCGAGCCTGGCCGCGACGCGCTCCAGGCTCTTCGCGTCGAGCGCGCCGAGCGGCACGAACTCGCCGCGGCTTTTCTCGGCGAGCTCTTTCAAAAGCTCGGGGCGCGGCCGGCCGTCCTCCGCCTCGGCGTAGGGAAACGCGACGGTGAAGTTCTTCCGGTCCTTGCCGAGCGCCTTGCCGCCGAGCTCGGCCTCCGCCTCGATCCGGTAGGCGCCTTCCCTGGCGGGAGTGAAGTCCACCCGGTATTCGCCGGCGGCCTCCTCGACCGCTTCGAGGCGCGTCTGCTCGCCTTCGCCGCCGGCGACGCTCACCGTCAGGCGGGCGTGCGCCGCGGGAGTGAAATCGTCGTTCAGCACCGAGATCCGGAATTCGCTTTTTTCTCCCGGCGCGCGGGCGCCGCCCAGCGGCTGGATCTGCACCTGCTCGAACATCGGCTCCTGCGCGAGCCAGCGCACGGCGTGGCGCACGAGCTTCAAGTGGTTCTGCGGGCTCTCTTTGGCGCCGACCGCGCCGAAGCTCCAGCGCCAGGCGTCGTCGCTCATGAGCGCCAGCGTGCGCCCCTTGCCGAACCGTCCCACCGTCAGGAGCGGCGGGCCGCCGCCGTCCGCCTGGAGCAGCGTCTCGCCCTTGCCGCGCGCGACGAGGTTCAGGCTTTTGAGCGCCGGCAGTTTCCGCCACGCCTCTTCGTTCGCCTGCGCGTCGGGGACGAGCCGCGTGATCGGATGCGCCTTGCCCGAGGCCGTGAGCACGCCGCGCGCGCGCGCGTCGGCCTGATAGCGCCCCTTGCCGTCGAGCTCGACCGGCAGCACCTCGCGCAGCGGGCTGTCGGCGTAGCCGCCGCTGTCGAACGAGCGCGCGCCGCCCAGCATCGCCAGGCCGCCGCCGTCGCGGACGAAGTCGCGCACCCGCTCCAGATACATGACGTTGAAATACGACCGGTAGGAGAAGTCGTCCAGGAACAGCACGTCGAAGTTCTTCAGCTCCTCGAGGAAGATCTCGTCGATCGGAAACGGGATCAGGCTCAGCTGGCTGTCCGGCACGTCCACCACGTCGGTCGGGGTGCGGAGAAACACGAACGAGACGAGATCGATGAAGGGGTCCTGCTTCAAGGCCATGCGGAGAAAGCGGTAGTTCCACGCCGGCGAGCCCGAAAGGGTCAGCACGCGGAGCTTGTCGCGCCGCACCTCGACCTTGAAATCCTTCTGGTTGTTGTCCGCGATCTGCTCGCCCGGCTGCGCCGGCGCGCCGACGCTGAAGTTGAGCGCGCCGATCTCCTTGGGCGTATAGCCGAGCGTGATGCGCTGCTCGAAATCGTCCCGGTCGATCGTGACCGAGCGGCTCGTGACGAGGCTTTTCCCGCGGTTGAAATAGATCGGCACGGTCCTGCCCTTGAGCCCGTAGGCCTGGACCGTGAGGTCGACCTTGAACTCGCGGTTGCGGAAGGCGAACTCCGGCGCGGTCAGGTCGGCGATGCGGAGGTCGATATAGCCTTGGCTCTCGCCGACGCCGACCGCCACGACCGGAATCGCAAGGGAAGCAACGTCGGCGGCGCCCTTGCTCTCGCCGTTGGCGATGCCGTCGCTCACCACCATGATGGCGGATTCGGTCCCGGCGTCGCGGGCCGTGTCCCGCAGCGCCTCCATGAGCCGGGTGCCTTTTCCGGTCGCGGACAACTGCGCGAGCGCCGAAGGCGCCACCGGCGCGAGCTCGGTGTTGAACTGGTACACGCGGAGATCGTAGTCGCGGGCCAGCTTTTGAATCAGCGGGTCGTTTCCCGCTAACAGCTTCTCCTTGACCGCGTCGAGGCGGCTTTTGCCCGACGGCGTGGGTAGCGCCATGCTCCGCGACGTGTCGATCAGGAGGCTCAGCGGCCGGCGCAGCTTGGTGACGCGCTTGTGGACGAGCCCGGGGCTCAGCAAAAAGAAAATCAGGGCCGCGTAGACGGCCGCGCGGAAGAGGGTGAGCAGCGCGGCGCGCCGGCTGCCGAGGCGGTTTCTCAGCCCCCGGAACTGGTAGGCGATCGCGGCCAGGGCGCCTATTCCGACCGCCGCGACCACCCACCAGGCGAGGCCGCCGATAAAATAGAGCTCGTTCATCGCTGCGATTCCAAAGCTCGAAACTTTAAATTCATCCCGCTACCGCGCCAGCCGCTTGCGGATGAAGGGCACGTGGATGAGATCGTCCTTGTAGTTTTCCGTCATGGCGTAAAGGATCAGGTTGACGCCCAGATGAAAGGCGTCGCGCCGCTGCTCCTCGCCGCCGGGCGTGCACGCGTTGATCCAGTTGCCGAGCTGGTCGCGCTCCCACGCGCCGCCGAGATCGTTCTGGCAGTAAATCACCGGCGTGGAGGTTCCCACGTTGATGCCTTCGACGTAGGGGTGCACGATCCGCGCGCCGCCGATTTTTCTGAGCAGGTAGTAGCTCCGCATCGCCGGGTGGCTCGACTGGAGGCGGGCGAACTCCTTGTCGGGAAAAATCCGCTTCATCTCGCGGCGGAGGCTTTGGTCGAAGCCGTATCCCGGCTGGCCGAGCGCGTCGTCGGCGAGGAGAAACCCGCCGTACGACAGAAAGCGCCTGAGCACGTCGATCTCGTCGCGCGTGAACGGCTCGAAGTCGTATCGGCCGGCGACGTACAAAAACGGATAGGAGAAGAGATCGGGGTCGTCGAGCGTGGTCTCGCGGCGCGTCGGCGCCGCCTCCACGCTGGTGCGCTGCATCAGCTCTTCCATGAGCGGCGGCACGGCGAGCGAGCGCGGGTTCCAATCGCCGCCGCGGTATTTCAGCTGGGCGAAGACGAACTGGACCGGCCGGGCCCGCTCCTGGGCCGCCGCCGCGCGGGATTTTCCCGGCGCGATCCCGGCGGCGGCGAGGCAGCCGTACGAGAGGAGGCGAAGAAAGCGGCGCCTATCCATAAAATCGCTGCGCGAGCCAGCCCTCGGAGAGCAGGGTTGCGATCAGGACCAGCAGCAGGGGAAGCGACAGATCGCTCCGCCAGCCGCCCTTGTCCAGGGCGTCGATCGAAAGGATCTCGGCGCGCGCCGGCTGGAAGCGCGCCTTCAGCTCCGGCTCGCTGATCGTCTCCAGGCGCGATTCGAGAAAGGGCGGATTGACCGGATACAGCGGCGCGAGGCCCGCCTCGGCGCCGGCCGCCGGCGGGGTAGTTACCCGGTAGACGCCGGCGAGATCGTTCTCGGCGAAAGTTCCCGCCGCCTTGTCCGCCTCGGCCGCCAAGCTCACCTCGCGCTCTTTCTGATTGGGGAGCGTGATTCTGAGGCTCTTCCCCACGTAGGCGGGCGGCAGGACGAATTTCTTCGCCCCGCCGACCGGGATGCCGGTCTCCAGCGCGCCTTTTTTCCCGCCCTGGAGATAACTCACCAGCGATTGCGCCAGCGGCAGGTAGGCGGTCTTGACCGGGAGATCGCTCCAGTCGCGGTCGGCGGAGGTGCTTACGAGGATCACCCGGCCCGAGCCGAACTTTTTCTCCAGCGCGATCGGGTCGCCGTTGGCGAGCGCGATCAGCGCCGGCTGGCCGGCGGCGTCGGCGCGAAAATAGCCCGCCACGCGGGCCGATTTGAGCGAGTCGGAGAGGATCGCGTCGGTAAAGGGGGCGAGCGCGGGGTGCTTCACGTCGATCCGGTCGATCTTTTCCTGGCTCCCGGCCGGGACGATCCTCTTGTTGCCGATGCGCGCCGGCAAAATCGACGGCGAAGCGTCGAACAGCTTCTGGTTGTAGTCGTTCGGGTCCACCCGGTCGCCGAGAAAAATCAGCAGGCCGCCGCCGCGCCGGACGAATTCCTTGAGCCGCGGCAGGACCGCGTCGGGGATCGAGGAGAGGTTGCACAAAACCACCGCCTGGTAGGAGTCCAGGGCGGCCGACCCCAGCCCTTCCGGAATCACCAGGGTCGGCGCGAACGGCGACGCGTCGCCCGCGCCCTCGGGGTTGAGCGCGCGGGTCAGGAAAAAAGTCTCGCTCGCGACGAGCGACGTCTGCGGGTCGCCGTCGACGACCAGGACCCTGATTTTATCCTCGGCCTGGAGCGTGAAGTAGGAGACCGGGCTGCCCGCGAGCCGGTCTTTCTTGAGCGTCAAAGCGCCCTGGTGGCTGCCCGGCCGCGCGAGAACGAATTGGAAGCTCGCCTCCGCCTCGCCCCGCGGCGGCAGCGTGACGAGCTTCTGCTCTTTCGGCTGGTCGTCGACGCGGAGCTGCACCAGGAGGTCCCGGATCTCGGCGTCGCCGAAGTTGGCGACCACCGCTTGGAGCTGTACGGGGAGCCCGGCGCTCACGTCCGCGCCGCGCATGCGGATCTCCCGGATCGCGGCGTTCGGCGGCGGCTCTTTTTGTCCGACCCGGATGATCTTCAGCGGGATGGACGGATCGTACTGCTTCACCGACGCCAGGCTGAAGCGGTCCCAATCCGTCAGCGCCGCGTCGGTGACCACCCAGATCTCCTTCTCCGCCGCCGGCTCGCGCAAAAGCTCGTACGCGCGGCCCAGGGCCGCGCCGAAGTCGGCGCTGCCGTCGGCGACCTTGACCGCCTCGAGATCGCGCAGCAGCACTTCTTTTTCGCGCTTCAAACGGGCCGGCTCCCTGGAGGAAGCGTTGGTCGGGACGAGCGCCGCCCGGTCGCCCGAGCCGAGCGAAGCGAACAGCCGCGCGGCGGCGTCCTTCGCCTGCTTGAAGCCCTCGCCGTCGCGGCTCCATCTCATGCTGAGCGAATTGTCGAGCACCAGCGCGACGCTCGACGGCCCGCCGCCGGCGAACAGGCCGGCCCCGGTCTGAAAAATGGGCCGGGCGAGCAGCAGCACGAGGACGAGCACGGCGAAGGTCCTGAGCGCGAGGAGAAACCAGTGGCGCAGCCGCTTGGTGCGCGAGATGCGTTTTTGCGACAGCAGCAGGAACTTCACCGCCGGGAAGCGCATCCTCTTGATGCGCCGCCGGTTCAGCAGGTGGATGACGACCGGCAGCGAAGCGGCGACGAGGCCGAAGAGATAGGCCGGGTTGAGAAAAAAAAGCGACATGAAGCCGGTCAATCCCTCCAGCTCAGATAGCTCACGAGCGCGCGGTCGAGCGGCGTCGCGGTGGAAACGAGCTGGTAGTCGATCGTGCTCGCGTGGCATTCCTTCTTGACGCTCTCGATGAACTCGTCGACCACGCCCCGGTAGACCTCGCGGATCGTCTGCGGGTCGGCGGTGACTTTGAGGTCGGCCTGCTCCATGTCCTCGAAGAGGATGTTGCCGTCGAACGGCAGCTCGATCTCGGCGCTGTCCATGACGTGGAAAACGATCACGTCGTGGCCGTTGAAGCGCAGCAGCCGGAGCGCCTGGAGGACCCCCGCGGCGTCGTCCAACAGGTCCGAGACGAGAATCACGAGCCCCCGGCGGGTCATCTTGCCGGCGATCTCCATGAGGATCTTCCCGGCGTCGGTCCCGCCTCCCGGCCGGTGCGCCTCGAGCGCGCGCAGGATCTCGAACACGTAGCCGCGCTTCGCCTTGGGCGGGATGAAGGATTCGATCCGGTTGGAAAAAGTCACCACGCCGGCGGCGTCCTGCTGCCGCAGGATCAAATAGGCGAGCGAGGCGGTCAGGATCGAGGCGTATTCGAACTTGGTGACGCCGTTCGAGCCGTAGTCCATCGACGCGCTGCCGTCGAGGATGAGCGTCGCCCGCAAATTGGTCTCGTCCTCGGTCTCTTTGATGAAATAGCGGTCGAATTTTCCGAGCGCCTTCCAGTCGATCCGGCGGATCTCGTCGCCCGGGGAATACTCCCGGTGCTCCTCGAACTCGACGCTGAAGCCCTTCGAGCGGCTGCGGTGGATGCCCGACATGATGCCCTCCACCACCCAGCGCGCCTTGAGCGAAAGGCTGGACAGGCGCGCGAGCACCAGGGGGTCGAAATAGCTCCGTTCGCCGTCGGCCATAGCAGACATTCTACACCAAAACCTTCATTATCCTACCATTGCGGGCGCGTCTAATCGCGCCGTCTTACCGAGGCCGGGATGGGCTCGACAGTGGGGATTTTTCTCCAATTTTCTCCGATAAGCAACCCGATTCGAGGCGAAGTTGACACCGCGGCGCCGGGTTGGATATGTTTGCCGGAAAGAGATCCGGCCCGACCCTTTTCATTCCATGCCGATCCGAAGCTTCGCTCCCCGAACCCGATGACGATTTCCCGCGCCTTATGGATCGCGGCGATCGCGGGCGGTCTCGCGCTCCGCCTTTATCTTGTCCTCCAGCCGCCGCTCGTGACGCCCGACTCTCTCACGCGCTACGAGCCGATCGCCCGCAATCTGGCCGCCGGCCATGGTTTCTCCAGGGCCGCCGCGCCGCCCTATGCGCCGGACGGCTTCAACCAGCCCGGCTACCCGTTGTTCCTCGCCGCGATTTATCTCGCGGCCGGGGAGGACCGGCGCGCGGTCGTGCTGGCGCAATTCGGCCTCGAGCTGCTCACGGTCTTTCTCATCCTGCAGCTCGCCCGGCGAGCCGGCTTGAAGCCCCCGGCGCGCGCCGCGGTCGGAGCGCTGGCGCTGTTATGCCCGGTGCTGCCGATGATCGCGCGCGCCATTTGGACCGAGTCATTGGCCACGACGGCGCTCACCGCGGCCGTGCTGGCGTGGGTCGTCGCCTTCGGCGGCGGCGGGCGCGCGTCGTGGACGCTCGCCGGCGCGTGCTCCGCCGCGTGCCTGCTCATTCGTTCCGATATGGCGCCCGTGGTCGTGCTGCTCGTCGTGCTGGCGGCCGCGTTGAGCCTCAGCCGCTCCTGTTTCGGCCGTTTTACGCTCGCGGTCGTCGCGCTGGCCGTGGTGCTTGCGCCATGGATCGCGCGCAACGCCGTAGAGCTCGGCGGTCTGCGCCCGCTCAGCAATCCGCGGCTTTTGACCGGGAGCTACACGACCTGGCTCGACACGTGGGTCGACGACTTGAGCCAGCTGGAGCCTTACTGGTGGCACGTCGTCGAGACCGCGCCGCCGGCCGCTTTTCCGCCCGACAAGGTGATCGATCCCGGCGAAAGGGCGCGGGCCGAGGCGGCGCTCGCCCAGGCGCGCGCGGCCCATACTCTCGGCGTCGACCCGGTGCCGCAGATATTCGCCGAGCTAACCGCAAAGGCGCGGCGGGAGCGGCCGTTCCGCACGTTCGTCCTGGTGCCGTTCAGGCGGGTCGTCTCCACCTGGACGAACGTCGCGGGCTACGCGCAAAACCCCTGGGCCCGCGCCGCGTGGATTTCGTTTTTGCTTTCGGCGCTGGCCGGAGCGTGCTGGGGTCTTCGGCATAAGACCGATATCACCCTGCTCCTGCTCGCGACGATCCTCGGGCGCTCGCTGCTGCCGCTCCGGTTCGGCATCGGCGTCGAGCCGCGCTACGTCGTCGAGGCGCTCCCCGCCGCCTTTCTTTTCGCGGGATTTTTGTTGCAGGCAGGGCGATTCGGGAGCGCCATGCCGAAGGAAGAGCCGTCACCACCATCTTAGCCAATAGTCGAGCCAGCCCCTCCAGCCGCGGTTGTGCCCCTGGTAGGTGGGATTTTTTTCCAGTCCGCCGAGGTAGGCGAGCAGCGCCCGGTCGGCGCCGAGCGCCGCCATCACCTCGATCTGGAACGCCAGGCATTTTCGCTCCGCCTCTTGGCCGGTCCAGCAGTCGAGGGGCGGATTTCCACCCGCGCGCGTTTTTTCGTCGTGGTAGAGCTTCGAATGATGACTGTCGTGGGCGATCGCGCCCGCGTACCAGAGCGCCGAGTGGCTCCAGGTGCGCCGGCCGACGATGAACGCCGGCTTCGCCGCGTCGGCCTTCATGCCGCTGCGGCGCCCCTGCCGGATGACGGCGATGTGGCGTTGAATTTGGGCGAAGTAGGGCGTGGATTGCAAAAGCGCCAATGACTCTCTGGTGCGGGCGAGGAATTTGGCGCTGCCGTGAACCTCGATTTGGGCTACGAACTCGGTTTTGCGCCACCAAAGGAATGAATTCACAAGACGTCAGGGATTAATATCCTACTTGTATGGCGACGGCTCTGCGAAGCGAGGGAATATAGGTTACTACTCTAAGGTTTTCCCGCCATTCTGCGCGATACAGAAGTGCGCGCAATGTTTTCAGTCGTGATAACTCGGCTACAACACTCTCCGGTCCTTTGCTCTTGAGACCTTGAGCACTCAGGGACCAAGCTACTGCGCGTCGCCAAACCTCGGGGGTTTTATCGTGGAGGACGGTCATACCGGACGTGAAGAATCCGTTGTGGCGCCCGAATCGCGCGAAGTAATCGTCCGGACTTGAAGCGCCGTGAGTTTCCAGAAGACCGGCCATGTCTTCGTATTTGGTAGACCACTCTTCTTGATAAAGCAGGTCTCGCTCCGGGGAACGAATCTCCAGGCGGGTACGAAACCAGCAGTATGTTTCCTTAGAACGTTGCTTCGTGAGTAGGTCGAATGCATGGTCCCGCTGTACCTCGGCCATAATCTGTAATTGCTCGGGACGGCCGTCTCCATCCAGGTCCAGCGCGCTCGTTCCGGTCAATTTAGCCCCAACCGGATAGTTCCAGTGCCATGAATAACTTTCGCCGGAGGCGCTCTTAAATTCACAGCGATCCGGTTCTTTAGCCTGTGCGGCGAACGCGGGAGTAGTGATCCCTATGAGGCTAACCAGCACGAAAAAGAGTCGGTTCCGATTGGAATATCCAGCAACCCCGTTCATCGCTATTACCGCATCGATTTGCCGTCTTCCTGGGGCTTCACTTCGGCGAGCAGCCGGCCGATGATGTCGAGCGACGAGAGGCCGTCGGCCTGGGCCTTGAAGTTGGGGATGATGCGGTGGCGCAGCACCGAGGGGGCGAGCGCCTGGATGTCCTCGATCGAGACCGCGTAGCGCCCCTGCAAAATCGTCCGCGCCTTGGCGCCGAGAATCAGATACTGCGAGGCGCGCGGGCCCGCGCCCCACTCGATGTAGTCCTTCACGAACTGCGGCGCGTCGGGGTTTTTCGGGCGCGACATCTGGCTGAGCGCGACGGCGTAGCCGACGACGAAAGGGGAGGCGGGCACGCGCCGCACCATCTCCTGGTAGCGCAGGATCGCCGCGCCGTCCATGACCTTTTCGGGCGACGGTTTTCCCACCGAGGTCGTCTGCATGACGATCCGCACCTCGTCCTCGAACGGCGGGTACTGGATCTCGATCTCGAGCAT
>DASWFA010000115.1:0-9782 GCA_036394475.1 Binatia bacterium | reverse complement strand
GGCGATCCGGCGCTCCTTCGAAGCCGAGCTGGCGGCGCGCGGCATTCCCTCGGGTATGAGATAAAACTACCACCGTCAAGCATGCATTTAGCGGAGGCGCATTTATGGGACAGACGGATAACAACGATCTCGCCAGGCAGGTTCGGCTGCTCGCGAACCAGCACCATTCGACGCCCGAGGTGCTGTACCTCTTCAACACGCGCTTCTCGCCGGCGCGCGCCAAGGTCTGGACCATCAATCAGGCCCACTTCGTGAGAAATCGCCGGGACTGCTGGGCGCTGGCGATGGGGCAGGCGCCGCTCGACGTCAAGCGAGAGATCTGGCTCCACGAGCAGGACGAGCTCATCGGCGACCCGCGCGCCGGGGGGGAAGACCACTTCACCCTGACCACGAAAGAGGCGGAGCTGCTCGGAGTTTCCAAAGACGAGATGGCGCGCTCCGAGCCGCACCCGTTCGTCGCGGCGGCCCTGGAGGCCTGGCTCCATCTGGGGAAGCAGAGCTGGCTCGAGTCTTTCGTCGCGGTCTCGATGGTCGAAGCGATCAACTCCAACGCCATCATCCCGAGCGGCGGCTTCTCCTCCAGGGCGCGCGAGCGGCTGGTCTCCGACCTGGGGCTCGCGAAGGAGCTGCTCACCAACCGCAACGTCCACGTCGAGGCGGATCAGGAGCATGCGCTCCTGCTGGAAAAAGTCCTGAACCGGCATGTCGCCACCGAGAGCGAGCGCGACCTCGTCATGGCCGCGTTGAAAAAGACGCTGGTGATCGATCGCGCCTATCGGGCGGGCCTCGCCTTCGCCATGAATCAGATTCCCCTGGACGATGACCAGCGCCAGCCGCGTCCATGAAAGCCCGGAAAGCCCAAGACGCAAAAAATACGCTGGAGGCTTTCGATCGCGACATCGAAAAGCGCCATATGGAAGGCCTCTGGAAAGCCTTCGCGGCGCCCCCGAGCAGGGAGCCGCCGACGGCGCTCGAGCCGTGCCTCTGGAAGTGGCGGGACGTCTATCAAGACCTCCTCCGGGCCGTCGATGTGGTCGCGCTCGGCGCCCATGAAGAGAGGCGGGTTCTAAAGCTGGTCAACCCGGGGATGCGGGGCAAGAAGTCGACCACGCAGACCATTCAAATGTCTTTTCAGATCGTCGGTCCCGGGGAGACGGCGCGGGCCCACCGCCATACGATCGCGGCGGTCCGCTTTGTCGTCAAGGGGCAGGGCGCCTTTACCACTGTCGAAGGGGAAAAGCTGGAGATGGAGCCGGGCGATCTGATCCTGACTCCGGGCTGGACCTGGCACGATCACGGCAACGAATCGGCGGAGCCGATCGTCTGGATCGACGGGCTGGACAGCCCGCTGGTGCATTATCTCGGCGTGGGATTCTTCGAGCGCTTCTTCGAAGAGCGGCAGCCGGTCACGCGTCCCGCCGGGTTCTCCCGGCTGCAAGCGGGCCCTCTAAGACCCGTACAAAGCGAAGCGCACGGCGTGCTGCCTTACCGTTACCGTGGAGTGGACACGCTGGCGGCTCTCCGGGCGCGGCGCGGCGACGCCGGCTCCCCGTTCGACGGTGTGTTGATGGAATATACGAATCCATCGACGGGCGGTCCCACTTTTCCAACGCTGTCCTGCCGCGTCCAGATGCTCCGGCCCGGCGAGCGAACCAAAGCTCATCGCCACACGAGCAGCGCCTGCTACCACGCGGTCTCCGGACGGGGCTCGACCGTCGTGGGCGGGGAAACATTCGACTGGGAGCAGGGCGACTGCTTCGTCATCCCGCCGTGGTATGGGCACAAACACGCGAATGCGTCGCGCCGGGACGAAGCCGTGCTGTTTTCCCTGAGCGACAGTCCCATGCTCGAGGCGCTGGGGATGCACAGGGAAGAGCCGCTGGACTGAGAAGTTTCGCTCGCCGGCCGCCGGAATCCTGACGCGCCGCCGCCAACTCCCCACCGGCATCGCGTGCCGCGCGGCAATTTTTGCCGCTCGCGCGCCGAAATTCAGCTCCGTTCCTTCGATTATCTCCGTTTTTTCCCCTGGCACGAGAACTGCTTCGCGGTTAGCAGCGGACGGTTTTTTCATCCGCCATAGACCACCATGTTGAATCTCGGAATACATCCCGGCATCGGCGCGCCGGTCATCAAGCAGGCGCTGCCGCCCGCCGGGCCCGGTGTGATCCGCCCGGCGCCGTACGTCTCGGAGCCGGAAGCGCCGGTCGAGCCCGCCGAAGCGGCCCAGCCGGCGGAGGATCATTCGATCAAATGGTGGAGCAAGGACAGCTTCAGCTTCAAGGATATTATCGACATGCTGAACCCGCTGCAGCACCTGCCGATTATTTCTACGCTCTACCGCAAGCTCACCGGCGAGCACATCGGCGGGCTGGCGCGGATCATCGGCGGCGCGATCTACGGACGCGCCGGCGGCTTCGCCAGCATGGGCTCTTCCATACTCAACGCGATCTTCGGCGCGGTCACGGGGAAAGACGTGGGCGAGCGCGTCTACGCGGCGCTCTTCGGCGACTCCACGGGCTCCGGCGATCGGACCGCCGTCGCGGGCAAGGCTTCGCCACGGGGAAAACTGTTGTCGGCGGCTTTTGACGGCGCCGGCCCGCTGGCCTATCGCGGGAGTCCCGTCCCGCTCGATCCGATCGCTTCGGCCGCCGGCGCCGGGGGAAAGACCGGCTTTGCCGGCGGCGATTTCGCCCGCGCGGCTGCCGCGCTCGATTCGTACGAGCGCATGGCCGCCGCCCATGCGGAATCCCGCTTCGGCTCGCGCTCGATATTTGAGGATTAAATCGAATAGGGCAGGGAAAAGGTAAAGGTGGTTCCTTTTCCCGGCCGGCTCTCGACGCGGATATCGCCCTGTAAAAGGGCGAGATAGCGTTTCACGATTGCGAGTCCCAAACCGATCCCGCCCTGCTCCGTCTGCTGCGACTGCCTGGCCTGATAGAACTCGTCGAAGATCGTTTCCCGGTCGCCTTCCTCGATGCCGATGCCGGTATCGGCGACGGAAAATTCCACGCGCTTTTTGCTTTTGCGGTCGGCGACCCGGACGTCGATCCGGCCTTTCAGGGTGAACTTACAGGCGTTGCTGACCAGATTTTTAAGAATCTCCTCCAGCTTGGCGACGTCGGTCGTGAGCGGAGGAATCTCGCCGTCCGCCGTCCAGGCGAACTCGAGCCGGTTGTTCCGGTTGGTCCGGTCGGCATAGCGGAGGACGTTCTGCATGACCTCTTCGATGCCGGCGGTCGATATATCCAGTTTGGTCTGCTTGGCGTCGGACTTCGCCACCATCAGCACCTTGCCGATCATCCCGTCGAGCATCTCGGCGTGGTGGGCGATGGCGCCCAGGAACCGCGCCTGCTCCTCCTTGGTTTGCCCCACGATGCCGTCCTTCAGCAGATCGGCGGAGCCGATGATCACCTGGAGCGGGGTGCGGAGCTCGTGCGAGACCGCCGACATGAACGTGGCCTTGGCGCGGTGCGCCTGCTCGGTCTCCGCCCGCGCCCTCGCGACCTCGTCCGAGCGCCGGGCGGCTTCCTCCGCCAGGGCGCATTTTCCGGCCGCAATCGCCGCCTGGTCCGCGAGGGCGATCCAGAAGTCGATTTGGCCGGCGTGAAACTCCCGCTCCTTTTCGCCGAGGCCGATCAGGGCGCCGATCACCCGGTCGCCGCTCTTCACCGGCGCGCCGATCATCGACCGGCAGCCGAGCCGGGCGATAAATTTCAGGTACGCGGCCGGCGCCGCGCCGTCCCGGGCGCCTCCCCCGACGGCGACCGCCCGGCTCTCCCCGGCGATCGCCGCGCCGAGACTTTGGCCGCCGAGAGATTCCGTCCGCGGGCGGGCCAGCTCCTTGCGCCCGGCATAAGCCGCGCATGCCAGCTCGCCGCCGTCGATCAGCCGGATCACGACGCCGTCGAGCTCGAAGAGGGTTTTGGCCTCGGCCGCTATGCGGGAGAAAAGGGCTTGCCGGTCCGACGACCCGGCGATGGCCCGGTTGATTTCGACGAGCGTTTGAAGCTCGCGGGTTTTCTGAACCAGCATCCGCTGGGGCATGGCGGGCAGGGACCGGCCCGGGTTTGAGTTCGATAAACTTTGCGACAACTCTTCTGAAACGTCCATAGATTAGCCGATCGAGGCGCGGGACGCAATAAAAATCGGCCCGCTACGCTCTTGCCGGGCTATGCCTTGCCCGCGGACTTTTCCGCCGGCGGCTGATAGAGCCGCGCGACCGTCGCCGCGGTGTGCTCCATTTCCCTCTCCCACCGGCGGGCGGCGAGGTGCGTGCCGACGCGCGCGAGCAGGTCCCGGTTGTGGATCGGCTTGGCGATGAACTCGTTGACGCCGAGCGACATCGCCGCGGTCCGCGTCTTGAGATCGTCCTTGGCGGTCAAAAGAATGATCGGCAGCGACGGATCGGCCCGCTTGAGCTCCGCCGAGACCTCGATCCCGTCCATGCCCGGCATCATCACGTCGAGAATCACCACATCGACGGGCCGCTCCCGGACGACGGCCAGGCATTCGGCGCCGCTTTTCGCCCTAACGACCGTCGACCCGTGATGCGAAAGCAGGAGATCGAGCAGCTCCAGCACCGTATCGTTGTCGTCCACGACGAGGAGCGTGGGCGGCGTCTCTTTTTTGGCTTCGGTGTCCGACATATAAACGGCTACTGCGCGCGCCGGTAGAGCGCGGTCGCGGTCCGCTCGCGGCCGGCGGCCGGCTCGTCGTCGGCCCCGCTCTGGCCGATGCGGTAGAGCCGCGTCGTCTTCGGCGTCTGGCGCGCGCCCGTCGCGGACTTGTCCTGCCCCCTCCGCCGGAGCTTCGCCACCAGGGTCGTGCGCTTGACTTTCAGGAGCTCGGCCGCCCGGCTCTTCTTTCCGTGCGCCAGCCGGAGCGCTTCGTCGATCAGGCGGAACTCCAGCTGTTCCAGCTCGTGCTGCAAGTCCAGCCCGCCGCCCTCGATCGGCCGCGCGGGAGCGGGACAACGCTTTTTGAAGGAAACGATCCCGGCCGGCAAATCCTCCACGTCGATGCGGTCTTTGCTGCTCAAGATCACCAGTTGTTCGACCATGTTCTCGACCTGCCGGACGTTTCCCGGCCAGTCGTATTCCCACAGGTGTACCATCGCCTCGGTCGAGATTTCGACCGCGAGGTTGTAGCGCCGATTGGTCTTTTCCAGGAAATGACGCACCAGCAGGGGAATGTCGGAGCGCCGCGCTCTCAGCGGCGGCACGATGATCGGAATGACCTGCAGCCGATAGTACAAGTCCTGCCGGAAGGTCCCCTTGGCGACCTCGGCTTCGAGGTCGCGGTTCGTGCTCGCGATGACCCGCACATCCACCGGCACCGGGTGGTCCGCTCCCAGCGGCCGGATCTCTTTTTCCTGCAAGACGCGGAGCAGCTTCGCCTGCAGGGGCGGCGGCAGCTCACCCACTTCGTCGAGCAGCAGCGTCCCCCCCCTGGCCAGCTGGAAAATCCCGGGCCGCGGGGAGGTCGCGCCGGTGAACGCGCCGCGGGAGTGGCCGAACAGCTCGCTTTCCAAGAGCTCTTGCGGGATGGCGGCGCAGTTGACCGGAACGAAGGTCTTGTTCGCGCGCAGGCTCGATTCGTGAATGGCGCGCGCGACCAGCTCCTTCCCGGTGCCGGTCTCGCCCGTAATCAAGACGGTCGCGTCGGTCGGCGCCGCCCTGAGGACGAGGTCGCGGAGCTTTTGCATGATCGGATCGCCGGCGACCACGGCGAGCGCGCTGTTATCGGTCCAATTATTCACGACGGGGGCTTTATAGCATCCATCGGGCATAGGGTATCAACCTGTTTTTTTCGTAGGGGGAATTCCTATGGCAGTCGTAGAGGCCCGGAGAACCGTCTAAGACTAAAGATGTATCTGATCGAACGGGCGGGCGGGCCGGAACTATGACGTTCCGGTCGCTTTTCTCTTGGGGAAAGAGTCGCTCTGGGACCAGGCGACGGCGGACTGGACCAGCTCGGCGCCGTCCTGCAGCTTGAGCTTTCTTTTTATGTTTTCCCTGTGCGACTCGATCGTCTTGATGCTGAGCCGCAGCATCTCGGCGATCCGCCGGGTGCTGGCGCCCTGGCCGATCAGCTGGAAGACCTCCAGCTCGCGGTCGCTCAGATCTTCCAGGGCCGAGGCTTTGCCCGGTTTGGTGTTGGCCAGCCGGGAGAGCAGCTTGGCGGTGACGTTCTCGCTCAAATAGATGCCGCCGGCGAGAATCTGCCGCACCGCGCCGAGCAGGTTCTTGGTCGCCTCCTGCTTCATGACGTAGCCGTTGGCCCCCGCCCGGAGCGCGCGCTCGGCGTAGATCATCTCGTCGTGCATCGACAGAGCGAGCACCGGCAGGTCGGAGTATTCACCCTTGAGCGATTTGATGACGTCGAGCCCGTTGACGGATTTGAGCGAGATGTCGATGACCGCGAGATCCGGCCGGAGCCTCTCGACCGTCGGCAGCGTGGCCCGGCCGTCCGCCAGCTCGCCGCAAACCCGGAGGTCGGGCTGCTGGTCGATCAGCTGCCGGAGCCCTGCGAGCACGATCGGATGGTCATCCACCAACAGGATGGATCTTTTTTTCGTCGTGGTATGTGGTTCTGTCGGTCTCCCCATCGAACCTCCCCTCCCGGCCGTCGCGCCGCTGGAACGAGCATTCCACGATCGTTCCCCCCTGCTGCCCGCGGCGTATTTGCAGGATCCCGCCGATCATTTCCGCCCGGTATTTCATGATGCGGAGCCCCATCCCCTTGTGCTCCCGCGGCTCGGCGAGGCCGGCGCCGTCGTCGACCACCGACATGAGGCCGATGCCGTTCTGTTCCGACAGGCGGAGCCAGATGTGCCGGGCCCTGCCATGGCGCACGGCGTTGTCGATCGCCTCCTGCGCGATCCGGTACAGGTGGATCGCCACGTCGTCCGCCGGGGCGGACACCGCCGGATCGTAGCTCAGCCGGCACGAGATGGAGAACATCGTCTCGGCGTTGCCCGCAAGCTCCTGGAGGGCCGAGAGGAGCCCGTGGGCCTGAAGCTCGACGGGGTAGAGCCCGCGCGCCAGCGTGCGCGTCTGGTTGATCGCCTGGTTGGTGAGATCGGCGATCTGCGCCGCCGTCCGCGCTTCCGGCAGCGACTTTTCTTCCAGCTCCTGCGCCAGGCTGCTGCCGATGCAGGCGATTCCGGTAAGGAATTGGCCCAGCTCGTCGTGCAGGTCGCGGCCGATCCTTTGCCGCTCTCGCTCGCTGATCTCCGAGACTTCCCGCTCCATGCGCCGGTGCTCGGTGACGTCGAAGCTCACGCCTCTCAGCTTCGCGGGCCGGTGGTTTTCCGTCACGACGGTGACGATATGCCTGAACCAGAGCGTGCGGCCGTCGGCGGCGATCAACCGGCATTCCAGCTCGAAAGGACGCATCTCGTACGTCGCCTTTTTGCAGAAGGCCATGGCCCACCGCCGGTCCTGCGCATGGACGCGCCGGCGCCAAAAGGCCGGGTCGCGGAGCCACTCGTCGATGGGAAATCCCAAAATCCGCTCCGCCTGATGGCTCACAAACGTGGTCTGGAACGTCCGGGCGTCGGCCTCCCAGACGATGCCTTCGATCGATTCGACCAGGTTCTCGTATCGGCGCTGCGATTCCCGGAGTTTTTGCTCGGCCTGGACCCGGTCGAACGCCGTGGCCAGGATATAGGCGAAAGACATCAAAAAGTGAATTTCCTCTTCGTTGAAGGTCCGCGGCGCGCTCGTGTAGGCGCCGATCAGGCCGAAGGGCCGCTCCTGGCCGAGGATCGTCATCGCAACTCCGCTCGTCACGCCGTGCTCGCAGAGCAGCGTCGAGCCCTTGAAACGGGCTTCCCGCGCCAGGTCGGAGATGACCACCGGCCCGTCCTGCGCCAGGGTATAGCGCGCGTGCGAGTTCCGGGAGCTGGTCGTTGCGCGCCCCACCTGTCCGCTTCTCCAGCCCGTTCCCGCGCGTAAGACCAGGCAATCGCTTTCTGGGAGGAGCTCCAGGACCTCGCAGTAATCGACCCTGAGAACCAGGGCGACCTCGATCGCCGCTTCGTCCAGCAGGGCCGGGATGGCTTTGGCGGACAGGGCCAGATGGCTGAAGTGGTTGAGCACCGCCTGTTGAATCGTGCGGGCCTTGAGGCGCTCGTTGGCTTTTTCCAGCGAGTCCCGGGCCGACTTCACGTCGTCGAAGAGGTCGCGGTTTTCAAAGACGATCTCCACGAGGCGGGAGAGCGCGAGCAGATGCTCTTTTTTTTCTTCGCTGAAAAAACCGAGGGTGCGGCTGGAGAGATGGATGATGCCGCGCACCTTGCCCTTGACTTTGAAGGGCAGGAAAGCGCAGGAGCGATAGCCCGCCTTGAGCTGTTTTTTTTGCAGGAAGCGCGGGTCGCCCGCCAGGTCGGCGGAAAAAAGGGGCTCGCCCGACTGATAGACGTCCCGGGCTTTGGTGGCCCGCTCCCGCGAGCTCAGCTCCTCGACATATTCGGCGGCGAAGCCGCGGTGCACGACGGTGGAGAAGGAAGCGGTGTTCTCGTCGAAGATGCGGAAAGAGACGCCGTCCGCTCCGGCGGCCAGGCAGAAGCGGTCGATAAAGGTCTCGAGCATCTCGGCGGGGTTTTCCGACGCGCCGAGCGGGGCGAGCGCGGCGTAAAGCCCGGTGATTTGCCGCAGGAGCTCCGAGAGGCGCAGGTTCGCCTCCTCTTGTTTCTCCCTGGCCGCGTGGGCCGAGTGATAGAGCTGGGAATTATGGATCGCCGCCGCGCCGTGGCCCGCCACGGCGGAGAGGAACTCGATCTCCTTGCCGCTGAACTCGCGCTCTTCTTTGGTAAAGATCGCGAGAATTCCCAGGGTTTGCCCCTGGGCGATGAGCGGCAGGCCGACGTAGGAGACGAGGCCGTTTTCGATAAAAAAGCCCGGGTTTGCGGTGCGGGGATCTTTCGGCGCGTTGAGAATCACCGCCGGGGCCAGGCTCTCGAGGACGACGCCGCTCAACCCCAGGGTGCCGTCGGGGACGGCCTGCCGGCACGTCTCGGCCGCGATGTTCCGGCAGGCCAGCAGTTCCGTGGCCCGGGTCTCTTGGTTGAACATCCGGATCGTGGCGACGAAAGCAAAGGACAGCGCCTCTTCGAGCTTGGCGAGCAACGTGTCGAGCACCGACTTCAAATCGAGGGTCGACGTGACCGCCAGGTTGATCTCGTGCAGCGTCCGGATGCGCTCCAGATTGCGCTTGGTGTCGTCGAAAAGCCGGGCGTTCTCCAGCGCCGCGCTGAGCGCATTGCCGATCGAGGCGAGCAGCGGGAGCCGGTCCTGAGGGACGGTCCGCTTGGTCCTGCTGGTGATGGTGAGAATGCCGATGACTTTCTCTTTCGACAGAATCGGCACCCAGGCCGCGGCGGTGATTCTCTCGCCCCCGAATCTTCCCTTATGCGCGGGAGAGATATTTTCGAGCAGGAGCGGCTTTTTCGTGGCGATGATCTGCTCGATCTTGCCGCCCGGCTGAATCCTGTCCTGGAGGTTTGCGACGAAGGATGAAGACATCCCGCGGTGCGCCTTGATGATCAGCTTGGGCGGCTCTTCGGCGAGAAACAGAATGTAGCCCGCTTCCATCTCGGTCACTTCCAGGACCGTGTCGAGCCCTTTGAGCAGGATATGCTCGAGGTCGAGCGAGCCGCTCACCGCGGCGGTCACGGCGTGCACCGCCGCCAGCTCCCGGGCCCTGCGGCCGGTCTCCTCGAAAAGACCCGCTTTCTTTACCCCGATCCCGACGTGGTTGGCGACCGCTTCCAAAAAGCG
>DASWFA010000114.1:0-3944 GCA_036394475.1 Binatia bacterium | reverse complement strand
TCCATTCCGTTTCTTTTCTTCCGCCATTCGCCAGAGCCCGCCTCGCATTCTCCTTCCGTTTAACACCTCCTGGTATTTCGCCGGAGGGAAGTTTTTCCCGCCGGGAGTAAATTTTACTTCGCGAATTCGCGAATTTTCATGACCGCGTGAGACCTAAAATACCGACGACGATCGAATAGACGGCGACGATATAGTTCAGCAGCCGCGGGACGATAAGAATTAAAATGCCGGCGATGAGAGCGACTAAGGGCTGTAAACTAAGGTTAATTACCATTTCACTCTCGCCGCCCTTTCGAGCTTCGGCGCGCGCCGAATCCTTCGGCGCGGTCATGGCTGCGGAAATTTCCGCGGCGCGCTGCGTGATCTGCTTATTATTGGAGCAAGGCTTGTGCCAATAACTTGACACCCCGCCGGCCGTCTTTCCTCTCAGTCGCGCTCGAGTTTTTTTCTCATCGCCGCGGTGATGGGTCGCCGCGACGATTCGAAATCGGCCCAGGGATCTTTCCTGAGACGGGACAGCCGCGCGCCGAGGTTCCGCACGTTGAAGCTGTCCGGGCGGATTCCCGTACCCAGCTCCTCCCATCGGATCGGCGTCGAGACCGGCGCCCCCGAGCGCGCCCGCGTCGAGTAGGCGGCCACGGCGGTCGCCCCCCGGCCGTTGCGCAGATAATCGATGAAGATCCTGCCCGCGCGTTTGGCTTTGGACATGTTGGCGAGATAGCGCTCCGGCTCTTCCCGCGCCAGGCTCTCCGCGACCATTTTGGTGAACTCCTTGACCTCGTCCCAATCGGCCCTGGGCTTGAGCGGCACGACCACGTGGAGCCCCTTTCCGCCGGTCGTTTTGACGAAGCAAGTGAAGCCCAGGCCGCCGAGCTTGGCGCGCAGCTTGCGCGCCGCCTCGACGACCCGCTCCCAGGCGAGCCCGGCGTCCGGATCGAGGTCGAAGGTGATCTGATCGGGCAGCTCGACGCGGTCGCCGCGCGAGCCCCAGGTGTGAATCTCCAGGACCCCCATTTGCACCAGAGCGATCAGGCCCGCGAGCGAGTCGATCATCACGTACCGGCCCACGGAATTCCGCTCTTTGATGTCGATCGGCCGGAACGCGGGGGGCAGATTTTCCTCGATATGTTTCTGGTAAAAGCATTTTTGCCAGCCTTCCGGACAACGGACCAGGGTCAAAGGACGGTTGGCGACGTGCGGCAGCATCCGCTCCGCGACCGCTTCGTAGTAGCGCGCGAGCTCGAGCTTGGTGATCCCCTGTTCCGGATAGAGGACGCGGTCCGGGTGGCTGAGCTTGACGCCGGCAATCGTCGCGCCGTCCTCGCGGCGCGCGGCCGCCGGCGCCGGCTCGGCTTTCTCTCTTTTTATTTTGCGCGTCAACTTGTCCTCCCTGAGCCCTTTGAAAGACGGATGGCGCAAGACTCCGTCGCGGGTCCAGCCGGTGAACTCGACCTCGGCGGCGTAGCGGGGCTCGACCCAGTGGATTCCCTCGCGCGGCGGCGCCGGGGGCGGGTTGGCGAAGGCCGGCGTCCGCCGCTCGATACGCTCGAGGCGCGCGCGCAGCTCCTCCAGCAGGCGGCGGTTGAATCCGGTGCCGACGCGCCCGGCGTAAACCAGCTCGCCCTTATCGTTGTTGACGCCGAGGAGCAGCGCCCCGAGCCCGGCGCGCGAGCCCGAAGGCTCGGTGAAGCCGCCGATCACGAGCTCCTGGCTGGCGTGGCACTTGACCTTCAGCCAATCGCGGCCGCGGCCGGGGCGGTAGCGCGAGTCCTTGCGCTTGGAGATGATGCCTTCGAGGCCGAGCTCGCAGGCGCGGGCGAAGAAGGCGGCGGGCCGGCCGATGATGTGATCGCTGAAGCGGATCGGACCCGGCTCCGGAGCGGACGGCAGCAGCCCGGCCAACAGCTCTTTCCGCCGGAGGAGCGGGACTTCCCTCAGATCGTAGCCGTCCAGGTGGAGGAGATCGAAAACGTAATAGGCGAGCCGGCTCGATTCGTTTTGGCCGAGCGCTTCCTGGAGGGATTGGAAATTGGTCGAGCCGTCCTTTTCCAGGACCACGACCTCGCCGTCCAGATACGCCTGCTCGGCCGCGAGCGCCGCCGCGGGCTCTGCCAGCGCGCCGAAGCGGGCCGTCCAATCGTTGCCTTCGCGGGTGAAAAAAGCGACGCGGCCCTTATCGATCCGGCAGAGCGCCCGGTAGCCGTCGAACTTTATCTCATGCAGCCAGTCGTCGCCCTCGGGAACGCGGTCGACCAGCGTGGCGAGCTCGGGCGGGATAAAGTCCGGGAGCTTCGCCTTCCTGGCCCCCGGAAGAGCGGCCAGGGCCGCCCGGCGCTCCCGGGGCGGCGCTGTCCGTGGGATATTCCGCCCGGCCTTCCGCATGCGCGCTAGGGATACCATAATCGGGATCGCTTTTCCGGCGCGCGGAAGCCTCCGCCGCTCACCCCGTCCCGACAGCCGTCAGGTGATAACCGGCCGATCGGGCAGACGGCAGCGTCCCCGGCTCACCTTTTTACTGGGCTTGGTTTTGCGGCCGCTCCGGGAGCCCACCGCGGGTCCGGCCCGGCGCCGGTTTTTCGTTCGCCTCGGCAACGGCCGCTTCCTATTTTCCGCCCTGCTTGGTCGGCGCGGAGCGCTCTCTCTCCGCGGCGCCCAGCGCGCGCAGCGCGTTCAAGACCGCGTCCAGGGGGACCGACTGCGGCCCGGTCATGCTTTCCTCGTCCGCCACCTGAAGCTCCCTCACGTCGTATTCCCAGCGGCGCAAAATCTGAATCTTCTGCTCCCGCGAGATCTCCGGGCTTTGCAGGACCTCCACGGGATTTTTAAAAACGGCGGACGGGTCGAGAAGAGCTTTTTCCAGATCGGCCATGCGGCACCTCGCAAAAAAAAAGATCGGCATGCACGCTTTCCATGGTAACACCCGGCGCGGCAAAACATAGAGGGCATGCGCCGCCGTTACCCGCCTAGGGCATTTACCCGGATTGATGGACTTGCCCGCCCTCCGGTAGAATTTTAGTGGAGAAGTAGCATGCGCGGCGTCTATGCCGAAAACGTTTAAGGAGAGAAAGGAGGGAGGGTTATGCTGAATTGGGCGGTGACTTTTTTGATCATCGGGTTGATCGCCGGGGTGCTCGGATTGTCGGGCATCGCGGGCGCGGCGACGGAAATCGCCTGGATTCTGTTCGTCGTGTTCATGGTCCTGTTTCTGGTCAGCCTGGTAGCGGGACGCCGCGGTCCGCCGGTTGTCTGAGCGCGAGGCGGGGCGTCCGATCGTGGGGTAATCAAAAAGGAGGAGGCTAGATGAAGATTCCGAGTATCCGAATAGCTCTGGCGGTGGGAATGGTGAGCCTGATGGGGCTGGCGGCGAACGTCAACGGCGCCGACCAGGTCAAAAAAGACAAAGACGACGCGGACGGCTCCCGTTACAGCGACAAGAGCCACAGGAGCGATTGGGAAAAAGGCAAAGAGGAGCTGGCCCGCAATCTGAAGATCGGGGAGGACCGCGATTTCTACCGGAAAGAGCTGGAGAAGATGGGCTACCAGATCACTTCGATCAACTACGACAAGCCCGAATACGTCGAGTACGAAGTCGTCAAGGGCGACAACACCTGGGAAATCGGCGTCGACCTCGACAAGAACAGCCACAAAGCCGGCAAGGTGGACGTCTCCACCAACATGTGGAAAGCCGACACGACCGATCAGGTCTTGAAAGGCAACAAGAAAGTCGCCGCCAAAGATAAAGACGACAAGGGCCTTTTCAACGTTAGAAACGCGCGCTTCAGCGACCGGGACCACAAGAGCGCCTGGGAAAAAGGCAAAGAAGAGCTCACGCGCAATATGAAGATCGGCGAGGACAAGAACTTTTATCGCCGCGAGCTGCAGAAGCTCGGCTACCGGATCACTTCGACCAATGCCGACAAGCCGGACTACGCCGAGTACGAGGT
>DASWFA010000113.1:0-2505 GCA_036394475.1 Binatia bacterium | reverse complement strand
CCCGCCGAGAGCCGCGCGAGCTACCGCCGTCGTTTCGAGACTCTGGGCCAACGCCGCTTCAAGCTGATCGCCCGGCAGCCGGACCGCACCACTTCGAGAAAAGACGCCAACACGGGCGAGGCGCTGGAACGCCACGCGACGCCGAGCTGCATGTGGGCCCAGGACTCCCTGAGCCGCACAAAAGCGACCTCGGCGCGCGTGGCGGACGAATCCAGCTCGGGAACGAGCGCGACCCCATAGCCCGCCGATACCAGAGCCAGCATGCTCGGATGCTGCCCCGCCTCTTGGACGATTTTGGGCGTAAATCCGGCGCGCGCGCACAACCCGAGGGCATGTTCGTGGAACTCGGGCGCCTGCCGGGGCGAGAAAAGCACGAAGGGCTCGTCGGCAAGCTCGCTCAGGCGAATGCGCCGGCGCCGCGCGAGCGGATGACTCGCGGGCAGGGCGGCGACCATGGGGATGGTGAGACAGGTCTGCCGCTGGAGCGCCTCGGAATTGAAATGGGGCATCAGGAGGCCGACGTCGGCCTGTTTTTCCTGGAGCGCCTCGAGAATGCCGTGCGTGGTCGATTCCTTCAGGACGAGATCGACCTCGGGAAATTTGGCGCGGAACGTCTTCAGGATCGGAGGGAGCACGGTGTCCACGGCGAGCGGCCCGCACGCCACGACGAGCGGGCCGATCTGCCCGCGCTCGGCCCGGCGCGCGGCCTTGGCCGCGTGCTCCATCTGGAAGAGAATTCTCTTCGCTTCGACGAGAAAGACGCTGCCCGCGTGCGTCAGCTCGACGCGCCGCCGGTTGCGCGAGAAGAGCTTCAGGCCGAGCTCTTCTTCGAGCGTGCGGATCTGCTGGCTGAGCGGCGGCTGGGACAGATGCAGGCGCGCCGCCGCGCGGCCGAAATGCAGCTCTTCGGCGACGGCGATAAAATAGCGTAGGTGTCTAAATTCCATAGAGCGACCCGATGCGAAAACGCGGCGCGCCTGTTAGTTCAAAACTGCAACAGGCATGCCGTTTTTAAAAGACCTGCAAAGTCGGTCATGTAGAAATACAGGGCCGCTCCGCGATGGAAATTTATATGCGTTTCTGAAAAATTTACCGGGCGCGAAAAATACTTCCCCGATTAGAGAATCGGGCTTTTTTGCCCAGGGCAGACCATAATCTCAATCGGGAGCGATGAGAAATATTTTATTCGTATGTGTTTGAGACGCCGCGGCAATCGGCGGCGGTCCGTCATTCCGCGCGTGCCGAAGATAACTTCGCCGCCCTTCAGGGCATCCCCGCGATATCCCCGCGCGGGCAATTAGAGGCTTTTCCCTAATTGTATAAACCGATGCAACTAATATAATTTAATCGATGGGGAACGGCGCGGCGCCGGGGGCGGAAGAAAAAACGCGCGGTGAGGCGCGGAGAAAAATCAGGCGGGCTTTAGTATCCGGATGCCGGCGGCGCCTTTATTTGCGCCGAGCGGTAGTCGTTCAACACCGCGCCGAGCCAGTCGGCGGAATTCTGCACTTTCCCGTCCCTGGTCTTCACCAGATAGGGCCTTCCCGAAAATTCGCTTTTGCTGGCGGCCAGGCGGATAAAATCCTCCGGCGTTTGGATTTCCGCTTTGAAGTAATCGTACTTGGACCTCAAATGCGCCACCGCCTCCTTGGAGGTATAGCTCGTGCCGTTGCGGATGAAAGCCATGTCCGAGCCGGCGACGTAATTCAGCAGAAACTCGATCGTCTGCCGGGTGTCTTCGTCCGCCGGCTGGGTCTTCGCGAGCGCCGCGCCGCCGCACAATGCCAGGATCGAAAGAGCCACGGCCAGAGATCTCAAGCTTTTCATAGTTACAAATCCTCTTAAAGTGTCGATTTTCGGCAAAGAGAGCGGGAATCCAATCGCCGCGCTCTTTCCACATACGTATTCGACGCTGAATTCGACGATCGCATTCACCCCCGGGGCCCGGTGTTCAGGGCCATTTGATAAAGTATCCATCGCGTTGGATGGGAAATCAATCGCAGGCCAAAAAGCGGAAGGCTCGCCGCGGCTCCAAGTCATGATTTTTGGGCCGTTCAATGCCCGGATGACATCGGGCGTTACCCGGAAGCGTGTAAAGGCTTAATCTAAGGATATGATGAGGCGCGCTGGACTTTTCATGGGGTCCAGCTGCAACGGGGGAGGTCTCGGATGCTACAAAAAATTGGCGGAGAGGGAGGGATTCGAACCCCCGTTACCCTTCCGGGTAAACTTGATTTCGAGTCAAGCGCCTTCAACCGGGCTCGGCCACCTCTCCGCGTCGATGCGAATGGCTGTCAGCTATCCGCGCTCAGCTTTTCAGAATTTGCGGCAGCAGACAACCGGGCGTCGAAAGCTGTCGGCTTTTTTCTTCTCAAACCGGCGAAAAATTCGCTCAACAAAGCGCTGCATTCCGCTTCCAGAACGCCGCGGCGGACCGGCAGGCGGTGGTTCAGACGCGCATCTTCGCACAGACGATAGAGCGATTCGACCGCCCCGGCCTTGGGA
>DASWFA010000112.1:0-2475 GCA_036394475.1 Binatia bacterium | reverse complement strand
GCGGATCGTGATCTCGATGCCGAGGCCGCCGAACCGTCCCTGCGTGTCCATCTGGAGGTCTTTGTAAAGGTCCGGCGTCAGGAACGCGCTGTGCGGGTCGAGCGAGCTCAACATCCCGTTGATCGCGCCGTTGACGAGGTCCTTGGAATTGACTTCGTCGACGTAGTTCTTTTTGACGATCGATAAAATGCTGGTGAAGGTCTCGAGGCTCTCGTAATCCTCGCGCGGGATGGCCGAAACGTTCGTCACCACCTGCCCGCTGAAGATAAAGACCAGCCCGAGGCAGAACAGCACCAACATGAGCGACGACTTGTGTCGTTTAACCAACTTCATGTCACACTCCTGGAATGAAAAAATCTAACAGTCGTTTACTTTAGCTCAAACCGAAAAAAATAGCTATCACTTTCGGAACCACGGCGCCGGGTCGACCGGCTTGCCGTCTTTGCGGATTTCGAAGTAGAGCCGGGCCCCCGCGAGCGAGTCGGTGTCGCCCACCTGGGCGATCGGCTCGCCCCGGCGGACCGGGTCGCCGGGCTTTTTGTAAAGCTCGGCTAAGTGCGCGTAAACCGTATAATAACGCTGGCCGTGGTCGATGACCAGCATCCGTCCGTAGCCCGAAAACCGGTCGGCGAAGAGCACCTTGCCCGCCTCCACGGCCCGGACCTCTTCCCCCAGCGGGGCCTCGATGTCGATGCCCTTGCGGTACAGCTCGGCGGAAAATTCCGGGTGTTGGGTCCGGCCGAAGGCCGCCTTGACCGAGCCGCGCACCGGGTAATCGAGCTTGCCCCGGAGCGCCTCGAAGCCGGTCCCCGCCGGCGCGTCCCTGGACGGCCCGGCCGGCCTGCGGGCGAGCTCGTCCATCATTTTTTGCAGCCGCTGGGCCGCCTGTTCGAGCTCTTTTAAGGCGCGCTGGCGCGACTCCTTCTCGCGCCGGAGGCTCGCGAGCATCACCTCTTTTTTCTGCCGGTCGAGCCGGATCGCCTCCTGGATGCCCGTGAGGGCCTTTTTCTGCCGGCTCGTCTCCAGCCGCTTCTGCTCCATCTCCTGGGTCAGGGTCTTCTGGCGCGCGGCCTCGTCGCTCAGCTCATCGACCAGGGCCCGGTCGAAGGCAAGCGTCGCTTCGAGGTAGCGGCGCCGCCGCATCAGGTCCCCCATCGAGCCCGCGCCTTCGAGCAGGACGAAAGGACTGCCGGAGCGCCGCCATTGGTAGAGCGAGCGAGCGCGCCGCTTGAGCAGCTCTTTGCGGGCGGCGAGCGAGGCGTCGATCCGCCGGAGCTCGGACTCCTTTTGCCTAAGGTCGGCCGCGAGCACGTCGAGCGCGCCGTTGACTCTTTTCAGCTCCCGGTTTTTTTTCTCCAGCTCGCCGTCGATTTTGGCGAGGCTCTCCAGAACCGAGCCTTCCTTCTTCTTGACCTGGCTGATGCCCTGGCGCTCCGCCTCGATCTTTTTCCTGATGCCCTCCAGCTCGCGCTGCGACTCGGCCGCGTGGGCGGGAGGCGCGAGCGACAATAAAATCGCGGCGACCGGGAAAGCGATCGAAAGACGAAGTCTGTTTTCCGGTTCCACTCTCACCATTTCTGCAGGTAGCGGCCGAGCGAGAAGAGGCTGCCGAGCGCGCCCATCGCCCAGCCGAGAAAAAGCAGGAGCAGGAAGCTTTGCGGCGCGAGAAAGCGGAGCTGGCCGCGGCCGGCGAAAACGCCCGGCAGGTCGGGGAGCTGGGACTCGAGGAAAAAAAACAGCAGCCACAAAAACCCGAGCGCCAGCGCGGCGCCGAGCAGCCCCTGGATCATGCCCTCGATCACGAACGGCAGCTTGACAAGCCCCGGCGGCGCGCCCACGAGCTGCATGATCTCGATCTCCTCGCGGCGCGCGAGAATCGCGAGCTTGACCGTGTTGCCGACGATGAAGAGGGTCGCGATCAGGAGAAAGCCGCCGAGAATCCATTCGGCCGACGCGAGCGCGAACGTGAGCAGGCTGAATTTTTCCATCCATTCTTCCGGATACTCGACCTGGGCGACCCCCTTTTCCGCCCTGAGACGCCCGGCCGCCGCCGCGAGCGCTTCGTGGTCGCGGTAGTCCCCCCTGACCGCTATCTCGAGCGAGGCGGGGAGCACCTCGGCCGTGAGCCCCTCGAGCACGCCGGACTGGGAGCCGAGCGACTTCCTGAAGCTCTCCCAGGCCTCGGGCCGGGAGACGAAGCGGACGCTCTCGACTTCGGGATAGGCGCGGATGCGGCGCACGAGCGGCTCGACCGCCGCCTGGGGCATCTTGTCGTCCAGATAGGCGTATATCTGGATCCGGCTCCCCCAGCCGGCGACGAGACCGCGAAGGTTTTCCTGCAGCAGGAGAAAGCCGCCGAAAATGAACAGCGTCATCGCCATCGTGCCGGCGGTGAGCAGGTGGCTCCAGAGGAGCTCCCGGAAGCTCTTCAGCACGCGGCGGGAGACGAAGGCGATCTGCGACGGCCTCACGAGA
>DASWFA010000111.1:0-3573 GCA_036394475.1 Binatia bacterium | reverse complement strand
GCCGCCATAAGTGTCTTGGCGTTTTTCATTGGATTCACCTCCTTTCATGCTTGATGAAAGGAGGTTTGAGCAACGCGCGTGCCAAATCGATCGACGCCGAGAAAACGCTTATCGACGAATGGTTTGGGAGATTTTTTTAGGTTGGATGACGAAGAGGCGCTGCCGACTATTTGGCAGGCGCGCCGAAATACAGGCTTTTACTTCGGGCCGGTGATGCCGAGCCGCTTCATGCGGTATTGCAGGGTCGTGCGCTTCATTCCGAGCCGGGCCGCCGCGCCGGCCGGCCCGCCGATGGTCCAGTCGGTTTCGCCGAGCACGCGCAAAATATGCTCGCGCTCGGCCTCCTCCAGGGTGGCGCCCGCCGCCGGCGGATGGTTCGGGGCGTCCTTTTTCACGTCGTCCAGGGGAACTTCGAGCTCGTTCCCGCGGGAGACGATCACGGCGCGCTCGATGATGTTTTGCAGCTCGCGCACGTTCCCCGGCCAGGCGTAGCCGGCGAGCGCGGCCATCGAGGCCGCGGGGATGGTCTCGATGCGCTTGTTCATGCGCCGGGCGTATTTCTCGGCGAAATAGCGCACCAGAAGCGGGATGTCCTCCGGGCGCTCGCGGAGCGGCGGCACGGAGACGGGAAAGACGTTCAGGCGGTAGTACAGGTCGCCGCGAAATTTATTTTCCGCCACCATCCCCGCCAGATCGCGGCTCGTCGCCGCGACCAGCCGGACGTCCACGCGGATGGTCTTCGTGCTCCCCAGGCGCTCGAACTCCTGCTCTTGCAGCACGCGGAGCAGCTTGGGCTGGAGCTCCGGCGGAATGTCGCCCACCTCGTCGAGAAAGAGCGTGCCGCGATGCGCCAGCTCGAAGCGGCCGATTCTCTGCGAGATCGCGCCGGTGAAGGCGCCGCGCTCGTGGCCGAACAGCTCGCTTTCCAAAAGCCCGAGCGGAATCGCCGCGCAGTTCACTTTCACGAACGTCTGGTCGCGCCGCGCGCTCAGATTGTGCAGCGCCCGGGCGACGAGCTCCTTGCCGGTGCCGGTCTCGCCCAGGATGAGCACCGTCGAGTCGGTCGGCGCCACCGTCTCGACCTGGCCGAGCGTCCGCTTGAGGACGCGGCTCCGGCCGACGATCTCCTCGAAGTTGTGCTCGGCGCGGATCTCTTCCTGAAGGTAGAGCCGCTGCTCCTCCAGCCGCTCCCTGGACTCGGTCACCTGGCGGTGCTCCAGGGCGTTGTCGACGGCGATGGCGACCTGGCCGGCGACCTGGGCGAGAAAGTCGCCGTCCTCGGGGGAAAAAGGAAGCTCTCCCTTTCTGCCGACGCTCAGCACGCCCACGACCCGCCCGCGGGCGACGAGCGGCAGGATACAGATGAACTTGAGGCCTTCGGCGGCGGCGAGCCTGGCCCCGGGCCGGGATTCGGCCGGGGCCTGGATGTCGCCCATCCAGGGCTTGCCCGTGCGGTAGACCGTGCCGTGGAGCCCCTCCAGCGACATCAGGCTCTCTTCTTGAATAATCCCCTTGCTGCCGGGAAAATCGAGCGCGTAAACCCTGAGCTTGCGGCTCGCCGAATCCGGCAGGTAGACGATGACGCCGTCGCAATGCATGACCCGGCGCAGGTTGGTCGAGACGGTTTTGAAGAGCTCGGCCAGATCCAGGTTGGAGGCGATCCGGTTGTTGAGGTCGAGGAGCGAGCGCAGCAGATCGTGCTCGTGTTGCAGCTGGCCGTGCAAAGTCCGCGCATCCTGATGGCGCAGCGTGTTGTCGACCGCCACCGCCACCTGCCGGCCGACCTGCTCCAAAAAATCGACGTCCTCCCGGTCATAGGCATTGTGCGTCGTGCTGCCGAAGCCGATCGCTCCCAGCCGGCGGTGGGCGGTCGTCAAAGGCGACAGGCAGAACGAGCGGATCTCATGCCGCTTCAAAAAATCGAGCGCTTCGGGGTAGCGGCTCTCCCCGTCGATGTCGGCGACGACGAGAGACCGCTGCGTCTCCCAGACGAGACCGCTCGGCGCGTCGTCGATGGCTCGCTCGACTACATCGGTGTCGGTTCGATTCTCCGTCTCGAGCACGTGGAGGCGCATGGTGTTGCGCGCGGCGTCGTGCAGCACGACCCAGAGAGACTCGAAGCGCGCGACGCGCTGCAAGCGCGCCGCGAGATCATGCAGGAGAGCGGGCAGGTCGCTGTGCAGCGAGATCGATTCCGCCACCTCGACCAGCAGGCGATAGCGGTCGATTGCCGGCTCGGCGGGGGCGTGGCTCTTCTCCGGCATATTTGCCATTCACTTACCCTGGTTTATATTTATATAGCAAAAGCCTCGGCCAGGGGGTAGCTCGGAAGATCGAAGGCTCCTGCCGCTTGCGCGGATCGTTGCTTTCACCCCCGGACTTCTATAGAAGCGGATGGACCGGGGACGATGAAAATCAAGCTCATGAAAACCATCGCGGCGGCGCTGCTGCTCTGGCTTTTTTGCCCGGCCGCCCACGCCCAGGAAAAGCTCCGCGTGAGCACGCTGTTCATCGGCTCTTCGCTGCTGCCGATCTGGGTGGCCCAGGAGCGCGGCTACTTCGCGCGCGCCGGAGTGGACGCCGAGCTCATCTGGATGCAGTCCACGCTCTCGACGACGGCGCTCTTGGCCGGCGAGGTCGACGTCATCTTCGGCACGCCGCAGGTGACGCTCACCGTCCTCACGACGAAAAATCCGCCGCCCATCGTCGCCGTCGGCGCGTGGGGCTCGGCCTCCGAGCACTGGCTGGTGGCCAATCCAACGGTCCGCTCGGTCAAAGAGCTGGCCGGCAAGGCGCTCGCGACGAGCCGGCCCAAGGCCGCCGACCACGGCTACGCGATCGCGATCCTGGAGCGCTACGGCGTCGATCCCAAGAGCGTCACGTTTTTCGCCGCCGGCGGGCAGGGCGGCCGGATGGCCGCGGTCGAGTCCGGCCGGGTCGCCGGCAGCGTCTTCAACCGCTACTACACGCTCCAGCTCAAGAAAAAGGGCTACCGCGACGTCGCCAAGCTGGAGACGCCGGACTATCCGTTTCCGCCCTCGGCGCTGTTCGTGCGGAAGGACGCGCTCCAGACCAAGCGGCGCGCGCTCAAGGCCTTTATCGGCGCCATGATGGAGGCGACGGAAAAGCAGAAGAGCGACAAAGAGCTGGGGCTCAGGCTCATCAAGAAGAACCTGCGTCTCAGCGACCCCGAGGTCGTCCGGTCCGCCTACGACGACGGCGTGACGCTCTCCTATCCCTACTTCACCGAGCGGCAGTTCCAGGTGGCGCTCGATCTCATGGGGAAGAGCCTGGGAGAGACCGTCGACATTCCCTACAAGCAGGTCGTCGATTCGAGCCTGCTCGACGAGATCACGCGGGCGGGCCGCTAGGCACGCTCCTGATCGGCTACATTGACAACGAGCGCGCCGCGGGCTAGCTTCTCAATTGTTTTATCGTCGGGTCGAGCTTGAAAAACCATTCCCGCATATCCCGCCGGGTGGCGGCCGCCGCCGCGGCGCTTTTCTTTCTGGCGCTCGCCGCCGGCGCGGGCGCGGAAAAAGTCCGGGTCGCGACCCTCTACATCGGCTCGTC
>DASWFA010000110.1:0-5418 GCA_036394475.1 Binatia bacterium | reverse complement strand
ACCATGATGCCGCCGATGGGGCCGGTGGTGATCACCGCCGACGGCGACCTGGCGGAGGAGGCGGTCGAGAACGAGAAGAAGCTCCGCATTCCCAAGCTCACCCTGTCGATCCCGCCGCAGGGAGACAGCGGCGCGGTCGCCGAGGCGGCGAAGCTTCTGATCGCGGCCGAGCGGCCGGTGATCCTGGCCGACCGCGCCGCGCGCTCGCAGGAAGGCATCAAGCGGCTCGTCGAGCTGGCCGAGGCGCTGAACGCGCCGGTGGTCGATCTCGGCGGCCGGATGAACTTTCCCACCACGCATTATTTGAGCCGGCCCGACGACAAGCGCCAACTCGTCCAGGAAGCGGACGTCGCGCTGCTGCTGGAGGTCGCCGATGCGTGGGGGCAGTTCAACACGATCAGCGACCCGCACCATGAGTACCGCCGCCTCTCCAAGCCCGACGTGAAGATCATCCACATATCGCTCAACGAAAGTCTCACGAAATCGAACTACCAGGACATGCAGCGCTTCCTGCCGGTCGATCTGGCGATCTCCGGCGACGCGCAGGCGACGCTGCCGTCGCTCATCGAAGCGGTCAAGTCGGGTACAAGCGCCAACAGGCGGGCGGCCATCGCCGACAAGGCGACGAAGCTCAAGACCGACTACCGCCGGATGAAAGAGCGCGCCCGCGCCGCCGCGGCCGTGGGCTGGGAGGTCTCGCCGGTCAGCACGGCGCGCCTCTCGGTGCATCTGTGGAACGTGATTAAGGACGAGAAATGGTGCCTGGGGGCGACGGGTCCGCGCTGGCCACAGAACCTCTGGCCCGCGACGGAGTATTATAATTTCATCGGCGGCTCGGGCGGCTCGGGCGAAGGGTACCGTGCGCCGGCGGCGGTCGGCGCCGCGCTCGCCAACCGCGACAAGGGCATCGTCACGGTTTCGATTCAGACCGACGGCGATTTGATGTACGCCCCAGGCGTGCTCTGGACCGCGGCGCACCACAAGATTCCGCTCCTGATGGTGATGCACAACAACCGCGCCTATCACCAGGAAGTGATGCACCTGCAGAAAATGGCGGCGCTGCACAACCGCCGCATGGACACCGCCGGCATTGGCACGGTGATCACCGACCCCAATATCGATTACGCCAAGCTCGCCCAGTCGATGGGCGTGTGGTCCGAAGGGCCGATCACCGATCCGGCAAAGGTCGAAGGCGCGATCGGGCGCGCCTACGCGGCGGTGAAGAACGGAGGGCCGGCGCTGGTCGACGTGGTCACGCAGGGACGCTAGACAACGGGAGAATTAGGATGAAAAAGCACGGCTTTAAAATTTTTCTGGTTTCGATGCTGCTGTCGATGGATACCGCGGCGGCTGTCTTCGCCCAAGAAAAGGGAACGGAGAAGGAAAAGGCGCCGGCGGGGTCGGCCGAGAATGGCTACAAAGCCTACATGACTTACATGTGCTACACCTGCCACGGCACGGTCGGCCACGGCGCCGACCGCGGCACCGGGCCGAAGCTGGCGCCCAACCCGCTGTCGTTCGCCTCTTTTACCGTGCAGGTGCGCACGCCGCGCCAGGACATGCCGGCCTACCGGAAGCCATTCGTGAGCGATCAGGAGGTGGCCGACATTTACGCCTACCTGCAGTCGATCAAGCCGTCGCCCGCGGCGAAAGACCTGGGCCTGCCGAATTATTGAGGCACGCGGAAAGCGGCGAAAATGCGGCGCTCGGGAATCCTTCTGGCGGTCGCCCTCGCCGCTTTTCTCGCCCCTGCTTCGTCCCCCGCGGCTCAAGAGGGATTGAAGCGCATCCGGATCGCCTACCCGAGCAATTCGCTCTGCTGCCTGGCGCTGTTCGCCGCGGTCCAATGGAAAATCTTTGAGGAGAACGGCCTCTCCGTCGAAATCGTCCAGGTCCGCTCGCAGATCGGCAACGTGGCCCTGGCCGGCGGCGAGATCCAGAGCTTCGCGGGAGTCGGACCCGCCTCGGTGAGCGCCACCTTGCGCGGCCTCCCTTCGAAGGCCGTCTGGTTTGCCTCGGACCGGCTGATTTATTCCCTCATCGCGCGCCCGGAGTTCCGCGCCCTCAAAGACCTGCGCGGCCGCAAGATCGGTCTCACTGGGCTCGGGGGGACCTCCCACGTCGCGCTGCAAATCGCCCTGGAGTCCGCCGGCGAGAACCCGAAGAATTTCGTCTATTTGAGCCTCAGCGCCGCGCAGCTGCTCCCCGCGGTCGAGTCGGGGGCGATCGACGCGGCGGTCCTGAGCCCGCCCTTTATAACCTTTGCGCAAAAAAAAGGCTTGAAGGAAGTCTTCGACGTCGGCGCGCGCGTCAGGATGCCGCTCGGCGGCCTCACCACGCTGGCCGCCACGCTGCAAAACCGGCCGGACGAAGTGAAAAGAGTCGTGCGCGCGCTGCAGCTGGCGAAGCGCGGGATGCTGCAATCGAAAGAGAAGAGCGTGGCGATGATCGCGGATTTCCTCAAAGTCGACCGGCAGGCGGCGGAGGAGACCTATCTGGACGTCGACCGGACGGCCAGCGGCAGCGGCGTGCCGACCCGGGAGGGCATCGGCCAGATCGTTCAATCGCTCCAGACGGCGGGACAGTTCGCGGACCGCAAAGTGGCGTTCGAAGAGGTGGCGGACGACCGGACCGCCAGAGAGGTCGCGCGCGAGCTCGGCTACAAGCTCGACTGAGGCGAAAGATGGAGCGCGACGGGAAATCCGGAGAGCACGCGCGCCACTACGTGGCGATCGTCACGCCGTTCAAGGACGACTTCGAGGTCGACGAGCCGGCGCTGCGCCGGCATCTGCGCTACTTCATGCAGCCCGCCTTCAAGGACGCGGGCGGCGCGGTGATCATCAACCCCGAGGCCGGCGAGCTGTTTTATTTGAGCCGTGCCGAAAAGCGCCGCAACGTCGAGATAGCGATGGAGGAATGCGGCGGCAAGGTTCCCGTCTTCGCCGGCGCGATCGATCTGAGAACGGAAGACGCGGTCCGGGTCGCCGTCGACGCCCGGGAGGCGGGCGTCGGCGGGCTTTTTCTCCTGCCGCCGATCGGGATGATGGACATCACGAGCTGCTGGGACCCGGAAAAATACCCGGAAGTCTGGATCGACATGGCCAGGGCCCAGACGGCGGCCGCCGGCCTTCCCGCCATCGTCCATCCGGTGGCCGGCCGCACCCCGACGTTCGGCATCGGTCTCCCGCTCGCGCCGGCGCTCCTCATGTGCCGCGAGATTCCGGAGATCGTCGGCTGGAAGATGACCTACAGCTACGAAGGCGCCAAGATCATCGCCCGGGGCCTGAAGACGCTGGAGCGGCGCGTGGCGGTGCTGATCGCCACCGCCCGCTACTTCCACGACCACCTGGCGACGGGGATTTTGGAGGGCACGCTGTCGGGCTCTTACAACTACGCGATGGAGCCGATGATGGCCCATCTGGAAGCCTGGAAGCGCGGGGACCCGGCGGCGGCGCTCCGGATCTGGAACTCCGGCCTGTACGAATTGCACGCCTACGTTTATTCCGACTATTCACGGCTCCACGTCCGCTACAAGGCGGCGACGTGGCTGAGGGGGCTCATCCCCTCCCCTTTCATGCGGCCGCCCCAGCCCGAGCCGAGAAAGGAAGAAGTAGCGAGCCTCGCCGGACTGCTGAAGCAAGCGGGCCTCGACGTGATCGAGCCCGCAGCCGTCGACCGGGTCGTCAAGCGGTTGAAGCGCTAGGCGCTTCGGGCCGAGATCGAACGTCAGAAGCCTTGCGCGAGCGCGGCGAGAGCCTGAAGCGCCTCGCCTTCCCAAAGGACGAGGAGCGGCGCCAGGTGGAGATAGCGCGTGGCGCTTTTCTTGGAATCGATCTGCCGGTAGACCTCGGTCGCCTGGGCCGGAGTCAGCCCGGCGGCGGCCGCCGCTTTTTCCGGCGGCACGCCGCGATTTTTCGCGTACAGGCAGAGGTCCATCTTCTCGAGCGGCAGGGAGAAATAAAACTCTTCCTGCGACTGCTCGAGCGAATAGGTGTCGGTCGTCGGCGGCCGCTGCCGGATCTCCTCCGGCACGCCGAGCGCCGCGGCGAGCTGGTACACCTGGGTCTTATACAGGTGCGCGATCGGCTTTAAATCCGCCGAGCCGTCGCCGTTCTTGACGAAAAACCCGAGGTCGTATTCGAGCCGGTTCGGCGTCCCGACCACGGCGTAGCCGTAGCGGTCGGCATAGTAGTACTCCATCATCTTGCGCGCCCGCTGTTTGAAATTGGTCGCCGCGACGATGCCGCGGTAGGCGTCGGCGGTGAGCCGGACCTTGGTCTCGACGCCGTCGGGCGATCGGACGATCAAGGAAAAGACCGCGTACGTCGCCTGTTCGCCGGCCGGCGGCAGGGCGATCTTCGATTTATACCCCTCGCCGTACTCGGGCAGGATCGTGCGGATCGCCTCGTCGCGGCGGCGGTAGCATCCCGCCGCCTGCAGGATCGGCGTGATGTCTTCGAGAGCGGTCCGGATGCCGAGCGAGTCCGCCAGCAGGCGGCCGAGCCGGAGGCTGTCGTCCGAGGAGTCGAGCTCCGGCAGGAACAAGCCCAGCACCCGCTCCGATCCGAGCGCGCGCACGCACAGCGCGGCCGAGACGCTGCTGTCGATGCCGCCGGAAATGCCGACGACGGCGCCCCGGCACTTGAGCACGGACGCGACCTGCTCGCGGACGGCGGCGGCGATGCGGTCGATCTCGCGCCCGGCGTCGAGCGTGAGCGCGTCGGCGGAAAATTCTCCGCTCACGCCGTCTCTCCCGCCGGCTCCGCCAGCAGCATTTTCGCCACCTTGCCGGAGCCGGTGGTCGGCATCTCGCCGCGGAACTCGACGAACTTCGGCACCATGTAGTCGTCGAGATGCGCGGCGCAGTGGCGCCGCACCTCGCGCTCGGTGAGCCGCGCGCCGGGCCGCGGGACGATGACCGCCTTCACCGCGCTGCCGAGAATCTCGTCGGGAACGCCGACGACCGCCGCCTGCTCCACGCCGGGGAGGCGGTAGAGAGCCTCCTCGACCTCTCGCGGGCTGACTTTTTCGCCGCGCGTCTTGATGATGTCGTCCTTGCGGCCGACGAAGTAAAGGTAGCCTTCTTCGTCCATCTTGAAGAGATCGCCGCAGTAAAGCACTTTTTCCCCCGGCAAAGGCCCCGGCCGGAGCACCTTTTCGGTTTCCTCGGGCATCTCCCAGTATCCTTTCATGACGTGCGCCCCGCGCACCACCAGCTCGCCCACGATGCCCGCGCCGACGCGATTTCCCTGCTCGTCGACGATGTAGACCTCCTCGTTGGGCATTCCCCTGCCGATGGACGCGGGCCGGGCGTCGAGCTGGTCGGGCGGCAGATAAGAGACGCGGGTGCATTCCGTCAGCCCGTACATGGAATAGATCCTGGTCCGCGGCAGCGCCCGGCGGAGCCGGGAGAGGTGC
>DASWFA010000109.1:0-2024 GCA_036394475.1 Binatia bacterium | reverse complement strand
CCTCGGCAAGGCTGCAACCGCTCGACAATACCGGCCCATCGAGGCCCGAGATGTCGCAGGTCACGGCCCCGAAACCGAAGGTCGACCCTAAAACGGTAGCGGGGCAGGCGTCGACGCCGTTGAGCACGCCGTCACCGTCGCAGTCCGCGGCGGGATCGAGGTTGTCGCACGTGTCCACATTGTTCAGTATCCCGTCGTTGTCGCAGTCCCCGGTGGGAAAGAGGATGGGATCGCAGGCCGGGTTCACCGCGGCGCCGGCGGGCATGGACCCGAGCAGCCACGCCAGCATAAATGCGGCGCTAAACAGGACCAACTTGTTGATATTCATAGAGAGCCTCCTTCTAGTAAGATTTCGTCCGGTAATCACGGGGCGAATGTAAAGCACAAACCATGCCGCAGATTGTGCCTCAGAAGTTCTAGAAAGACAATGAATTTAATGGCGTAAAACGAGGCATTTTTGCCTATTTGATTGCCGGCCGGAGCCAAAATCCGGTTCCAAAAAACGGCACCGAAACGAAATCCGGGTAAACGACTGAAGGTAAATCACTTCACAAGCGCGGAAAACCCTACGGCGACGAGCGACGGCTCGCTCTTGCCGGGCCTTCCCGTCGGCGCGGATGGGCGATCAGATTTACCCATTCAACGCCGGGTCCAGGCAAAAAAGCCTTCCTTTTCCACTTCGGCCAGCAGAGTCGCGTCGATGAACTCGGCGGCCTTTCTGCCTTTGAGCTCGGGCGCCGTGGCGCTCAAATCTTTGATATCGGAATCGAGCGCGCTCTCCAGCGGGCGCGCGTCGTGGGGACGAGCGCCGAGAAAATAATTATTGCGGTAGAAGCTTTGCAGCAGCTTCGGGTCGGTCTCTTTCAAAACGCCGCGGGCCGCCCGGTGGAACAGTTCCTCGTTTTCGCGGCCCATCCGGATCGCATCGCCGAACGCCTTGAGGACCGCTTTGATCCGGCCCGGCCGGCTCCTCAAAAGCTCGCGCGTGACGAAGAAATCGCCGCCGGAGCCGTCGATCCCGTAGTCCTCGGCGGAGGCCAGCACGTGGAGCTTGACCCCCTGCGCCCGGACCCGCTCGACGTTGGCCTTGATCGCCGCCACCGCGTCGACCTTGCCCGCGAGCATCATATTCAGCCGCTCGTAGGACGAGGTCGAGCCGATCGGAATCAGGCTCACATCCTTATCCGGCGCCAGACCGAGCCTGGGCAAGAGCCGGCGGAGCACGAAGTAGTCGCCGCTCGTGTAGCCGCCGGTGCCGACGATCTTATTTTTCAATTGCTGCGGCGCAGCGATCGAGGCGCTGACCAGGTCGTATTTCGTCGGCCCCGCCGTCGCGATGATCACGATCGGCGCGCCGCGCGCCGCGGCGGCGACCGCCACGCTGCCCGCCGCCACCGCGACCTGGATCTCGCCGGCTATCAAGGCCGCGATATTGATGGCGGCGCCGCGTATGTGGACGATCTCGGCGTCGAGGCCGTATTTCTCGAAAAGCCCGAGGTCCTTGGCCATGTAGAGCGGCATCCGGCTCTCGGAGATCGTCGAGTTGGACACGAGGAGCCGGTCGAGCTTTTTTTCCTGGGCGGACAGCGGCCGGGTGGAGCCGTGGACGAGAAAAGCGAGCAGCAAAATCCATCGGGATAGGGTCGCGGGCGCGGGCATGGAACCGCGAGCCTACGCAGGCGGGCGCCCGGAGTCAAGCAAGCGCGGGATCTGTCACCCGGACGTGCCGGAACGGGATATGTGCAGGGGCAGAATTTTTCCCCGCGCGCTCGCATGCGGCGCCTCGCGCCGGATTCTAAACGTGCCCGCCTCGTGCCAGACCCTTACCTGGAATTCTCTCCCCCAGGACCCGCTGGCGAGGCACTCCTTCAGCCGGGCGAGGATCGCCGCCTCGTCCAGATCGGCCACTTTCGGGTCGACCCTGAGCGTCAATCGGGTGCGCCCGCCGTCGTCCTCTTCTTCCACGAGCTGGTAGTCGCCGGGGCCGCCGCCGAACTCCGCGGGCAGGCGCTTCTCGAAGATTT
>DASWFA010000108.1:0-2413 GCA_036394475.1 Binatia bacterium | reverse complement strand
GACGTGAAAATGGGCGTGCCTCTCGGGGCTGTGGTTGTGCGGGTGCAGATGGATTTTCTCCGCCCGGAAAGAGCGCCATAGAATTCTGACGCCGAGCACCACCAGCATCACGGCGACCAGAAACTCCAGCCCCAGCGCGAGGCGCGGCGGGATCGTGAGCCGGAGCACGATGACCAGCAGGCCGACGACGAACAGCGTCGCCGTGTGGCCGAGGCCCCAGAAGGCGCCGATGAGCGAGGCCCACTTGAGGCTCTGGTGCTCGCTCACGATCGTCGACACGGCGATCAGATGGTCCGCGTCGAGCGCGTGCTTGATGCCGAGAATGAGTCCCAGGCCGAAGGCGGCGTAAAGCGTGGGTTCCATAAAAATAGCTTCAAGTTACGAGTTTCTAGTTTCAAGTTCTCGAACTGGAAACTTGAAACTGGAAGGGCGCTGTTTTTAGCGGCCTGGCAGCGGCTGGCCGGTCTGCGTGCCGATCCACACCTCGCCCCCCTCGTAAATCTCCTTTTTCCAGATCGGCACGGTCTTCTTGATCTCCTCGATGGCGAAGCGGCAGGCTTGAAAGGCGTCGTCGCGATGGGCGGCGGAGACGGCGATGACGACGCTCGCCTCGCCGATCGCCACCGGGCCGACGCGGTGCGTGATCGCCATGCGCTCGATTTTCCATTTTTTCCCGGCGTCGTCGCCGATGCGGCGGAGCTCTTTTTCCGCCATCTCGGGATAGGCGTCGTAGTCGAGCGCGATGACGCTCCGGCCGTCGTTGTGGTTCCGCGTCGTGCCGATAAAAGTCGCGACGGCGCCGGCCGCCGGATCGCCGACCGAGCGCACCAGCTCTTCAATACCGATGGGCTCTCTCACGACGCGAAACATGGCTATCCTCCGCTCACGGGCGGGATGAAGACGACCTCGTCTTTCTCCCGGAGCGCGTGGTCCGGCTCGACGTAATCCTGGTTCACGGCGTAGAGCAGCCGCGTGTTCACCGCGGCGAGCTTGGGATAATCCCGCTTCAGCGCCTCCCAGAGATCGCCGATCGTGCTGCCCTCGGCGATCTCACGGGTGATCTCGCCGGCGCCGACCCGCTCTCTCAGAATCGCGAAAAATTTCACCCGGACCTGCATCGCGGCGTTTAATTTCCCAACGCTTATTTTCCCTGGAGCTGCGCCACCATGTGGCCGAGCTCCGGGAGCACCAGGCGGCGCATCCCGAGGTCGACCGCCCCCTTGGAGCCGGGGAGCGAGATCAGCACCTTGCCGCCCGCCGAGCCGGCGACGGCGCGGCTCATCATCGCCGCCGGGCCGATGTCCTGATAGCTCAGGAAGCGGAAGATCTCGCCGAAGCCGTCGAGGCGCTTGTCCAGCAGCCGGTCGATGACCTCATAGGTGCCGTCGCGCGGCGCGATGCCGGTGCCGCCGTTGACGATGACGGTTTCGATCTCCCCGCTGCCGAGCGTCTGCCTGAGCAGCGCCTCGATCTCGGCGGGCTCGTCCTTGACGATCCGGTAGCCCGCCAGGCGGTGGCCGTGCTCGGCGAGCAGGCTCCGGATCAGCCGGCCGCTCTCGTCGGTCGACTCGTCGCGCGTGTCGCTCACGGTCAGCACGAAGCAGCCGACGCTCGTCTTGCCTTTTTCCCTGTGCTCGTGAACGGACATATGGAATCGGTTATCGAAAAACAATTGACTATAACAGCGGGTCCCCGCCAATTCAAACCAGGGGCCAAGAGGGCGGCGGGGCGGACGGCGGTGCGGCCGTCGAGATAATATCCCCCGCCATTCGAAGCGGACTGCGCCGAAACGGGTGCCGTTGGTGAGGTAGCGGTTTTCCCGGGCCGCGCACCAGAACCCGGATCCAGGGGGTCCGGCTTCCCGGGCGGGACGAAGCGGGGCTCCGGCCGCGGCAGGGCCTCCCCGGTCATGGCGGCGCCGCAGGACTTGCAAAAATTCGCCTGGGCCCGGGTCAGCCGGCAGCGGGGACATCTCATGCTAGGAAGCGTCATGGGCGACGGCCTCCTAATGGGCCGCATTGTACAAAATCTCTGGACGATTTCATGGTTAAATCGGCGGCCGGCCGTCGCGCTTCGCCGCCGCCTATGGTAAGGAAAAGCATGGCCTCCGGCAAGCCGCCCTTCGCGCTTTACCTCCACATTCCCTACTGCGCGGCCAAGTGCCCGTACTGCGATTTCAACGTCCACGTCGCGCCGAGAATCCCCGAGGCGGAATACTCGGCCGCGCTCGCCCGGGAGCTGGAGTTCTATTCGCAGTCGGACGGCTGGGGCGGCCGCGAGCTTCAAAGCGTCTTCTTCGGCGGCGGCACGCCCTCGCTGTTCTCCCCGGCGGCGATCGGCGGGATCATCGAAGCGGCGGCGGCGCGCTTTCCGCTCGCCGCCGGCGTCGAGATCAGCCTCGAGGCGAACCCGG
>DASWFA010000107.1:0-2485 GCA_036394475.1 Binatia bacterium | reverse complement strand
CGGCGAGCTCGCCGCCGCCGCGCCCGACACGATGGTCGTGCCCGAGCGCGGGGGAAGGATCGAGGTGCTGACGCGCGCGCCGGCGCCGGGCTCCGGCGCGCGCGCCTACCGCATCACGCGCCCCGGCGTCTTGACGCTCGGCTCGCTCGCGCACGCGTTCCACGAAGGCGAGGTCTACGATGCGCCCTACTTCCGGCTCCGCTTCGACTGGCGGGAGCGGGCCCGGGGCCGGACCGAGCCGCCCCCCGACACGATCCGAAAAGAGGTCTCGCGGCTCCTCTTCGAGCACCTGAAGCAGGTGAAGCAGACGCAGATCCGGCTGGCCGAGTTCAGCATGGAGAAAGCGCGGCTCACCTCGGAAAATCTGCGGCTCCGCCGCGAGATCGAGCAGGAGCACGGCTTTGCCGGCATCGTCGGCCGGAGCAAAACGATGCAGGACCTTTTCGGCCTGGTGCGCTCGAGCGCCGAGACCGACGTTTCGGTTCTGCTCCAGGGCGAGACCGGGACGGGCAAGGAGATGATCGCCCGCGCGATCCATCGCCACAGCCCGCGCCGGGCGGGCGTCTTTGTCGGCGTCAACTGCGGCGCGCTCTCGGAGACTCTGCTGGAGAGCGAGCTTTTCGGCCATGAGAAAGGCGCCTTCACCGGCGCCGCCAGCCGGAGAAAGGGCATTTTCGAATCGGCCGACGGCGGGACTCTCTTTCTGGACGAGATCGGCGAGACCTCCGCCGGCACGCAGGTGAAGCTGCTCCGCGTCCTGCAGGAGGGCGAGCTGCAGCGCGTGGGCGGCCAAGAGCCGATCAAGGTGGACGTGCGCGTCGTCGCGGCGACCAATCAAAATCTGGCCGAGCTGGTCCAGGCCGGCCGGTTCCGCCAGGATTTGTATTATCGCCTGAACGTTTTTCCCCTGACCCTGCCGCCGCTGAGAGACCGGGCGGAGGACATTCCGCTCCTGGTCGATTATTTTATCGACAAGGGCAACGCGCGGATGAAGAAGGCGCTCCGGGGCGCGACGCCCCGGGCGCTGGCGCTGCTCATCGCCGGAAGCTGGCCGGGCAACGTGCGCGAGCTGGAAAACGTGATCCAGCGCGCGATGGTGACCGCCAAAGGCGAGCTCCTCGACGTCGCCGACCTGCCGGCGGAAATTCGCGGCGCGGCCGGCGCCGCCAAAGCCGCGCCCAAGAGCCTGAAAGGGATGGCGCGGCAGTCTTCCGACCTGGTCGAGAAAAACGCCATCGCCGCCGCGCTGGCCAAGACCGGCGGCAACGTCACCCGCGCCGCCAAGGCGCTCGGCGTCAGCCGCGCCACGCTGCAAAACAAGATGAAGGCCTACGGGCTGCGCGATAAAGAGTAGCCGCCTAATCGGTTAGGCGGCTACCCGCTCGAACCGCCCAGCGCGTTAGACGCCCGGCTTCGCTCGACGCCCGCTTTTTTCGCCGTCTTTCTGGAATCCTAATTTATTTCAGTCGGTTCGCCTCGCCCGGCGGCCAAGCGGCGGCCGCTTCCCGGCGTGGCACGCCCGTTGCTCCATGACCAAAGGCAATGGACACGGAGCGGCCAATCACGGCGACCGGCATGAGCCCCGCCAAGCTGGTTTTAAGCGCGGCGGTTTTCCTGCTCCTGACCGCCGGCATCTTCTGGCACCAGTTTCATCAGATTGAAGCGGGCGCGGCGCGCCCCGCGTGGGACCGGCTCCGGTGGGGCTACCTGCCGCTGATCGTCGCCTGCCTGCCGGTCGAAACGGTCGCCGCCGCCTGGCGCATGCGGATCCTTTGCCGCGTCCTCCATCCGGACGTGGGCCTGTGGAGCTGCGTCAAGGCGGAGCTCGCCAACGCGTCGATCTCGATACTCACGCCGTCGCAGACCGGCGGCGGCCCGGCGCAGATCTACATGTTGAGCCGCGCCGGCGTCGGCCTCGGCGTCTCGCTCACCGTGAGCCTCGTCTCGTTCATGGCGACGACCGTGGTCCTGCTGCTCATGGGCCTCTACACGGTTTTCGTCTCCGGCGCGGCGGCGGGGGCGCCGCTTTTCGCCGCCGCCTTCTGGACCATCATCGCCGTCATGCTGGCGATGGTGGCCGCGGCGCTCTTTCCCGGGCTGTTCCGGGTCGCGCTCGGCGGCGCGCTGCGCGTGGTCCGGCTCGTGCGCGGCGGGCGCGCCGCGCCGGAGGGGCGCCTGGAACGTCTCGCCGGAAGGCTCGTCGAACTCGCCTACGGCTATCACGACGACGCGCGCGCGTTCCTCGCCCGGGGCAAGAGGAGTTTTCTCGCGGCCTGTCTCCTGAGCGCGGTGTTTCTTTTCGCGCGCGCTTTGATGCCCTTTCTCTGCCTCCGCTTTCTCGGCGTCGAAGGCGCGACTCCGGGCCGCACGGTCGAAGTCCAGACGGCGCTCATTTTTCTCGTCTTCTTCGCCCCGACCCCCGGGGCGGCGGGGCTGGCGGAGGCCGCGTCGGCGGCCTTCCTGTCGGCCACGGTGCCGGCGGGGT
>DASWFA010000106.1:0-3457 GCA_036394475.1 Binatia bacterium | reverse complement strand
GCCGGAGAGCGCGGCGAAAAGGTCCCGCAGCGCCCGGACCTGCCCGGCCGGCACGGCGATTTTCCGCCGCTCGTCTTCGTCGTCGCTCTCGGCCGCCGCAATCCCGCGGGCGAGATATTTTTCCAGCCGGCGCCATTCCTCGATCCCCTTGCTGACGCCGGCGAGCCGGGTCGCGAGGTCCCAGAGATCGGGCCGGGGGGCGGCTGCGCCCGGCGAGGCCGCATGGTTGAAAAAGGGCGAATCGCAAAGATCGATAACGTGCGAGCGGAGATAGCCCTTGAGCGGCAGGTTGGCTAAGAGGAGCGCCGCCTTGGCCAGCGGATGCTCGCCGAGCGGCGCCTCGGCGGAGGTGACGAAGGGGATCGCGTGGCGGGAAAAAATTTCCTTGATCCACGGGCGGTGGGATTCGAGCGCGCGCCCGACGACGCCGATCTGATCGAAGGAAAGCCCTTCCTCCATAACCAGCCGGAGGATCTCTTTCGCGGCGGCGTCGATCTCCTCGCGCGGGCTGAAGCAGCTCCAGGCCTTGATGCGAACGCCGTCGATTTTCGCCTGGCGCGGCCGGTCCTTGTCGGCGGCGAAAAGGGACAACAGCGACGCGTCGGCGGCGACCGGTCCAGGGGCGACCAGATTGCGGACCCGGGCTCCGCCGGCGGCCATGCCGTGCACGTATCTTTCGTAAAAGCGCTCGGCGAAGGTCCAGGCCCGATGTTTCGGCTTTTCGTGGACGAGCGGAAAAAAGAGCGTCGTGGGATACGAGCGCGCGACCGCCTGGAAGATGTCGAGCTGGACCTGCGTCAGATCGTAAAAGCCGTAGTAAAAGACGCGCTGGAACTGCTTGAGATAAGCCGAGGCGGGCGCCTGGTCGAGCGCCATGAGGTCCAGGTCCGCGTAGTCGCGGAGGCCCCAGTTCTTCGTCCCGGAGAGAAAAGTCTCGAAGAGGGCGAGAAGGGGCTGGACGCTATCGGTCGATTCCTCGAAGAGGTCGCCGCGCGCCGCCTCCAGGGCGGTGGCCGGATCGACCGCCCCGTCCTTCAAGTCCCGTAAAGTTTGCCAGAGCGCGGCCGGGCCGCCGGCTTTTTCTTCCAGCGCGGCGAACGGCGCGGCGCCGGGAAGCCCCAGACGGAGGATCTGTCTCAGGAGCTCTTCGAGCAGCGCGTTGTCGCTCAACGGCGGCGCCGCGCTGCCGCAGCGCTCCTCCACCAGACGCGCCGAGAGCTGGTAAAAGGTCAAAATATGAAGGTTCAAAAAGCTCAATCCGCGCTCCCGGGCGAGCAAAACTTTCAGGCGGCGGCGGAGCGAATTGGAGGGGACGAGAATCAGGATCGGCGCGAGCGGCGCGCCGGCCTTAGCGCGGAGGATCTCTTCGACGAGCGCGTCTTCGAGGTGCGGATGGAAGGGGCCGAGGATGACTTCCATAAATTCATTCGAGAGTAACAGTATGCTTCCATGGGGTCAAAGAATATCGCATTCGGTAAAAAAGGCCATCCGCCCGCGCGCCGGGAGCGCCTCTGCGGGCCGATGCGATGGGCCTGTGCTACGCTCGATCCGTCATAACACCAAATACGCTTGGCATTTCTCGACCGGACGCATCGGCCCTTCGAGACGCCCCACGGGCGCGCTGTCGTGGTGGCAGCTCCCGGGGGAGCGATTCGCGCTAAAAGATTGTTGCAAATCCGCGGGCAAAGTTTTAAACAGGTAGGAAGCCTTCTCGCCTATGTCGCTCAGCCAAAAATTCTCGCGGAGAATCTTCCTCCTTCTTTTCTGCGTTTTCATCGCGCGCCCCGATGCTATCCTCGCCGAGCAGCAGGGCGCCGTCGTCGCGGACAACGAGCTCGCCGCCAAGGCCGGCATGGAGATTCTCAAGGCCGGCGGCAACGCGGTCGACGCGGCGGTCGCGACCGCCTTCGCTCTCGCCGTCGTCGATCAGTCCGCCTCGGGACTCGGCGGCGGCGGCTTCATGGTGATCTATCAGGTGAAGGACAAAAAGGCCCACGCGCTGGATTTCCGCGAGACCGCACCGGCCGGGGCGAATCGGGAGCAGTACGCAAAGGGCGGGAAGCCGGTGCCGGCGCTCAGCCTAACCGGCGCGCTCGCCGTCGCGGTGCCGGGGGAGGTCGCGGGCCTGGCGGAGGCGCAGAAGCGCTTCGGCACGATGCCTCTCGGCGCCGTGATGGCGCCGGCGATCCGCTATGCGATGGAGGGGTTTTCCCCCGGAGTGCGCCTCCGCTACGCGCTCGAGCGGCAGCTCCAGAACATCCGGAAGAATCCCGATCTCGCGCGCGTCCTGCTGGCCAAGGATGAGCCGCCCGGCGACGGGGAATTGCTCCGCCAGCGCGAATTGGGCGAGAGCCTGAAAGCGATCGCCGAGCAGGGGCCTAAAGTCTTCTATGAGGGCTGGATCGGCAAGGCGATCGCGGAGCGGATCAAAAAAGAGGGCGGGACGCTGTCGCTCGAAGATCTCATGAGCTACAAGCCGGTGTGGCGCGAGCCGATTATCGGCCGCTACCGGAAATGGACCGTCGTCACGATGCCGCCGCCGAGCTCCGGCGGGGTCGCGCTGATCGAGGCGCTCAATATCCTGGAGGGCTACAAATTAAGCACGATGCCGCACAACTCCGCCGCGCATCTCCACCTCGTGACCGAAAGCTTGAAGCACGCCTTCGCCGACCGGGCGCAGTATTTGGGCGATCCCGATTTCGCGCAGGTCCCGACGGCCAAGCTCATCTCCAAGGATTACGCCGGCTGGCTCCGCGGCAGGATCTCCGAGAAAAAAACCTATCCGCCCAAGTACTACGGCCTCGCCTCCTACAACGCGGAGAAGGGCGGCACGACGCATCTCGGCGTGGTCGATAAATCGGGCAACGCCGTGTCGGCGAGCCTCACGATCAATACGCAGTTCGGCTCCAAGATCATCGTTCCGGAGACCGGCATCGTGCTCAACAACGAGATGGACGATTTCGCCATCCATCCCGGAACGCCCAACGTCTTCGGGCTGGTCGGCGCCGACGCCAATTCGCTCCAGCCGAAAAAGCGGCCGCTCAGCAGCATGGCGCCCACGGTGGTCCTGGAAGGCGACCGGCCCGTGCTGGTGGCGGGGGCCTCGGGCGGGCCGCGCATCATCAGCGCCACGCTCCAGACCGTTCTCAACGTGCTCGATTTCCGCATGCCGATCAAAAAAGCCCTGGAGGCGCCGCGCATCCATCACCAGTGGCTCCCCGACGAGATCGCCGTCGAGACGAAGATTCCGCCCAACACCCGAAAGGCGCTCGAAAAGCTCGGGCATAAGGTGCAGGAAAAAAACTCCCTGGGGTTGGCGGAGGCGATCGCGGTCAGGGGAAGTAAAATGATCGCGCAGCCCGATCCGCGAAAAGAAGAGCCCGCGGCGGCCGGCGAGAAGAAATAAAAAGCGGTCAGGCGCGGCGCCGCGCGCGGCGGGCCCGGAAAGCGCGGAAAA
>DASWFA010000105.1:0-12249 GCA_036394475.1 Binatia bacterium | reverse complement strand
CGAGGACATCGATTTGAAGCACAAGGTCGTCCTGGTCGAGCCGAAGTAAGTTATCTCCGGTATTCACCCGACACCGATTGCGTTAAACACCTTATTGCCAATCGCGGTCCGTCTCTCTACAATTAGCGCTGGAAAGAGGGGGTGCAATCGTGCGCACGGTTTTCCGCAAACGGCAGGGCCGCTTCGAAGAATGGCATTTTCATATCGCCTGTCCCGACTGGCCGGAAGGCAGCTACGTCGAGCAGGCCGCGGTTCCGCCCGCGCACGAGCTTTGTATCGACTGCCTCGGTATCCGCAACAACGGCATCCCCAACCCGAGCCCGGACCATCCGCCCGGCGCATGAGTCCGGCACGCCATGGACACAACCGGTTATTGGCTGGGTAGAGCGCTGGCGCGTTTTTTCAACGCCGTTTTCGGCGTCCTGCCCCTGATCGGACCCTTCGTCCTCTTTCTCTTTCGCGGCTTGAGCCTCGGCCTGGTCGTCATGTTTTTAATTTTCGCCGCCGGCTACGCCTATGCCTGGTGGAGCTACCGGAAGTCCGGCCTTTCCTATCTCCGCGAGCTGGCTTCCGACACGCTGACGGCGATGGCCGCGGCGATCGGCGGCGCCGGCGCGAGCATCGTCCTCGCGTCGTTTACCCGGATTCGCCTGCACGCGCACGCGCTGTTCCTGCCGGCCGTCGTCGTGGGCTTCTTCTGGTATCTGGAATACCGCGCCGCCAGGCACCGCGCCGCCGCGCCCCGGCGCGCGACCTGGCTGGGACGCGCCGAGGACATCGAGGCTAAAAAAAAGGCGGAAAACGCGGCCGTCTCCTTGAAGAAGCAGCCCTGGAGCGCGCCCGGCGAAATTCCCGCGCGCTCGTCCAAGCCCTGAATCGGATTCATCGCATTATCGGAGAAACCATCCGGACGGCCCCGCTGCTGGCGCGGGCGGCCGCGCGCCTGGCGCGCGCTCTCTTCGGGGCGTGGCTCGTCGCAGGACTTTTCGCCGGCGTTTACGCCCGGACGACCGCGTGGCTCGCCATCGTTTTGACCGCGCTCGCGGCGGCCTACGGCTTCGCCGCCTGGAAATATGGCCGCGATCCGGCTTATTTGAAGCGCCTCGCGCTCGACGGTCTCGCCGCCGCCGCCGTCATCCTCGCCGCCTGCGGCCTGGGCGCCGCGTTCACGGCGCTGACCGGCATGCGCCCGCGCCATCGCCTGCTCTTCGTCCCGCTCGTCGTCCTGGCGTGCTTTTGGGCGCTGGAATATATCCGCGAGAGAAAACATCCCAGGCGGCCTAAATAACGCGCGCGAATTTACCCGGCTCCGGTTTATACTCGATTGATTGTTTTTGGACTTGCTGAAACTATCAGGCGATGGAACTCAGAAATCACCCGTTAATGTCGCATGACGGCTCGCCCAATTGGCCGCCGCGCTGGATGCCGCGCGAGGCGGGAAAGAGCCAGCTCCACGGCGAGATCGGGGTGCTGCAGGAAGTCGCGGCGGCGTGCGGCGAGGACGAGCTGGCGCACCAGCCCTCGCAGGTCTTTCTCTTCATGGAGCACGAGGGCGTCGGCTACGTCACCGCCCTCCCCTTCGGCGATTCGGTCTTTTGCGGCCAGATCGGCAGGCTTTTAAAGCAGCACTACCGCCGCACGCTGGAGGAGATCGGCAGGCTCGACGTCGGCCACCTGCTTTAGCAGGGTAAATCGGGTTTTAACCCGTCTTTACTTTTCCCGGCGGCCTAATACAATTATTCGCCAAGGAGGAGGAACCTATGAAAAAATGGTGGATGGCTGTATTTGTGGCATGCGCTCTCGCGGGCTTCGTCCCGTCGCTCGTCGGCGCCGCGGACAAGGCGACCGACGACACCAAAAAGGCGGCGGCCCCGGAGACCAAGAAAGCGCCGGAAAAGAAAATAGTGGATATCAACAGCGCGTCCGAGGACGAGCTGGAGGCGCTGCCCGGCATCGGCGACGCCTACGCCAAAAAGATCAAAGCCGGCCGGCCCTACAAGAGTAAGGACGAGCTGGTGAAGAAGAAAATCATCCCGCAGGCGACCTACGACAAGATCAAGGACCAGATCGTCGCCAAGCAGCCGACGAAGGCGAAGCAGTAAAGCCGGCCGCGAGCTGGGCGTAACACAAGCGGCGGGAAAACCCCGCCGCTTTTTTTAATTGCCCCGCGCTTTCACTTCCCCACACCGACTTCCCTTTGCACCTCTCTCAGCACCGAAAAATCCACCAGCCTGGAAACCGCGGGGGCTTCTTTCAGCTGCAGCGGAGCGGCGATCGTGAGCTCGATGTTTTTCTTGAGCGATTCGTCGCTCGCGCCGCCGGGGTCCTTCGGGTCGATGGCGCGGACCGAGACGGCGGAGGCGCCCTCGGCCACGTCGCGCGGGTGGCCGAACTCCTGCATGGCGATCCTGATCGTCTCTTCTTTTTTATTCACCATGAACAGCAGCGACTTCACCATCGCGCGCGTCCAGCGCCTGATCTTGTCGCGCTCCTGGGCGAGCTTTAAGTCCGTCGTGGCGTAGCCCGCCCACGGCCACGCGCCGATGTCGGCGAGCGACGCGAGCTCGTTGAAGCCCTGCTTCTTGAGCAAAAACGCGGCGTCGGGATTGAACGCGCGCGCGTGGATGACGCCCTGCCGCATCGCCTGAACGGCGGTCTCGGCGCCGCCGGCGGAAAAATACGTCACGTCCTTTTTGGGATTGAGGCCGTAGTGCTCCAGCACCATGCCGGAGGCGATCTCGGTGCTGCCGCCCGGCCCGGTGATGCCGATGACCTTGCCCTTCAGGTCCGGGACTTTTTTAATCTCCGGCGCGCCGATGAGGACGAAGGTGCATCTCTGGTGCGTGAAAAAAACCGCCTTCAGCGGCGCCCCCCGCGTCGCCGCGCGCATCGCCGAGCCGGCCGCGCCCGCCACGTCGAGCTCGCCGGCCATGAGCGCCGTGACGACGACGTTGGTGTTGACCACGAGCCACTGGACTTCCAGCCCCTCTTCCTTGAAGAAGCCGGCGCGCATGCCGACGAAGAGCGGGAGATAGCCGTAGTCTTTGGTGGAGAGCGCGACGCGGATGCGCTCCGGCGCCGGCGCGGCCCCGGCGGGCATGAGCGGCGCGCATAACAGCCACAGCGCCGTGAAGAGAACGAGGATCCGTTTCATCGCCGACTCAGGACCGCGCGCCGCCCCTACGCCGTTTTGCGCGGCGCCGGAAAGTGCAGCTCGAGGTAGTTCCCCTCGCTGTCGAACATGTAGATGGTCTTGCCGCTGCTGCGCTCGACGATGCGGTGGAACTTTCCCAGCTCCTTGGCTTTTTTGAGCGCGTCGTCGTATTCGTTCCAGTCCATATCGAACGCCTGGTGCGCGATGCCGTCCTGGTCGAGCGCGTCCCGCCGGAGCGGCCGCGGCCGCTCGAACAGCACCACGTCGTCGGCGCCGCAGCGGAGCCGGTCGAGCCGCTGCACCTTGCCGTGGATCTCCAGGGCGTCGGGGTTGTTCGGGTTGCCGCCGACGCGGTCCATGAACTCCATGCCCAGGACGTTGGTGTAAAAATCCCGCGCGCGGTCGAGGTCGTCGACCGGGATGCCCACGTGGTAGAGCTTTTTGACTTTCATGCCGTCCTCCTTATGTCCGTTCACCCTTCGACGAAGCTCGGGGCGAACGTGTAACGCTGGATTCCGTTCGTGCTGAGCCCGTCGAAGCACGGAAATATTCTTACTGCTTCAAAAACAGTCTGGCGTATTCCTTCCGCTTCTCGGCGAAGGCCGCCGTGTCGAGCTCGTCCATCTCGATTTCTTGAATCTTGTCCGCGTCCGGAAGCGGCGGGTAGACGCCCTTCCGCGTCACGAACTCGCCCATCTTCGCCATGACCTTCATGCTCTCTTCGCCGAGGAAAAAATCGATGAACGCCTTCGCCGCGCTGGGATGGGCCGCCTTGTTGTCGAGCCCGACGTAGTGGCCGTGGCCGAGCATCTTCGGCTCGCGCACGTAATCGAGCGGCGCGCCCTTCTGGCCGAAGGCGACGACGTATTTCAAATAACTGATGCCGAGCGGCGTCTCGCCCGTGGTGACGCGCTCGGCCGCGTTGAGCACGCCCTCGACGATCGCCGGCCGCGTCGCGGCCAAGTCGCGGATGAATTTTTCCGCCCTGTCCTTCCCCATGAGCTTGTACAGGCTCGCCGGCCAGCTCGCCGCGATCACGCCGCGCGTCGGATCGGGCAGCGCGAGCTTGCCGCGAAACTCCGGCTTCAACAGATCCTCCAGCGACTTCGGCGCGGCCTCGGGCTTGAGCACGCTCCTGTTGTAGAGGATGCCGACGACGCCGGTGCGGTAGCGCGGCCCGAGATCGGGATGGACGATGTCCGGCGGGAAATCTTTCGCCGCGGGCGAGAGGTAGCGGGTGAAAATCTTCTCGGCGTAGAGGATCAGCATCGGCGTCGAGTTGGTCGCCACCACGTCGGCGATCGCCTTCCCGGCGCGGTGCTCGCCGAGCGAGCGCTCGGTGACCGACGCCGCCGACGCGCGCCAGTAGTCGACCGCGATGCCGGTCTTTTTCTCGAAGGACTTGCGGATGTCGTCGAAGATGTCGCCTTCGAGCGAGCCGTAGACCACGACGCGCCCCTCTTTTTTGCCTTCGGCGATGAGCTTCGCGTCCTGGGCGAGACCCAAGCGGGGGATGAGGACGAGCAGTAGCGCGGTCAACAATGAACTTATATTGGCTTTCCTCATTGCCTCGCAACTTTCATCGGCCAACTTGATGTAACGATTTCCTTTCCCGTTCACGGGAGAGGGCAAGGGTGAGGGTCCCTCATTCCCCCTTGTGGCTCCACTCGCCGAACTCTTCCAGCCCGAGGCGCGCGAGCGTGTCCGGGAGCGGCCGGCCGCTCCGCTCGTGGCGGCCGGACAGACGGTAGTATTCGAAAATCAGCTCCGGCAGCCATTTGGCGATCGTGAAGCCCTGGTACTTTCCGTCGGGGATCGCCTCGAGAAAGCGCGGCCCGACGTCCTGCCAGTCGTGGTCGGCGATCCAGCCGCGCTGCGTGGCGAAAAGGCTCTGGAGGATCATGCTCCGGTGCCCCGTCTCCAGCGCCTGGTCCATGGTGAGATGCCAGCCGGTGACGGCGTTGAGAGAATCGACGATGCTGTTGAGGCCGTCCGGCTTGCCGTGCATCTGGGCGAACCAGCAGCCGCCGAAGATGCCGGTGAACTGCCGGTACTGCTCGGACAGCATGTGCGAGCGCGCCCAGCCCTCGGCGCTCCCGTGGTCGAGCGGCCCCCATTTTTCCCGGTAGCGTAGATCCGGCGGCACCTTCGACGAGCCGCCGCCCTGCGGCTTCATGCCGCCGCTGGCGACCAGCTCGCGCAGCATCTCGCCCAGCAGCGGGCGCCACTCGTGCATCGCCGGCGTGCCGCCCTTGGTGTGCACCGCCCACTTGGGCGCGTCGCCGCCGAGCGCCTCGGCCAACTGCTTCGGCCCGTCGGCGAGCAGGTTGCCGAGCCAGCCCTCGCGCCGCGCCGCCATGTCGAGCAGCCGGTCGATGGCGTCGACGTTGCCCCATTCCAGTTTGAGTCCGCCGGTCCGGTCGGGGCCGAGCAGCCCCTTCTCCCACGCCTCGAACGCGACGCCCGCGCCGCAGGAAAAATGGCTGCATTCGATGCCGAGGTCGTTGATGCGCTCCGCCAGGTAGAGGACCGCGTTGCCTTTGACCCCGAGGTTGAAAAACGCGTCGAGCCATTCGCCGCCGGCGTTGAAATGCACGGTGGTTCCTTTATACGGCCCGTCGCCGAGCTTGGCGTCCCACGGGCAGAGGCGCTGGCACTGGAAGCAGGGGCGGAGCACCACGTCGTTTTGGTCGAAGCCGGCGATGTGCGCCGGGACGATCTCCGTGCTGCGCCAGTTTAAATTGTTGAGCGCGCCCCAGGCGTCGCCGTGGCCGTACTTGGTTTTCTTTTTCTTGACGTCGTGGACCTGCAGGGTGGAGCGCCAGCGCGCCCCCGCAGCGACGAGCCGCGCCTTGTCGGCGAGGCGCGGGCGCAGCGCGCCGCCGACGACGATCGCCTTCAGCTTCTTCGAGCCGAAGACGGCGCCGCCGCTGTGCGCGGCGAAATGGTTGTAGTCGTTCGCGAGCATCGCCGCGCGGTTCAGGTTTTCGCCCGCCGGGCCGCAGCATAAAACCTTCGCGTCGCGGTTGCCGACCTCTTCGCGGAGCCGGTCTTCCGTCTCCCGCGTGCCCAGTCCCCAGACCTTGTCCGCGTCGCGGAGCTCGGCCCGGCCGTCGTGGACGTAGAGATAGCTCGGCCGCGCCGCCGCGCCGGCGATAATGATGCCGTCGTAGCCCGCCGCTTTGAGATAGGTGCCCCAGAAGCCGCTGGTCGCGCCCCGGCCGAGCGAGTAATTCGTCAGCGGGCTCAAATAAACCGCCGTCATCTTGGTGCCGCCGGGCGTGAAGCCGTTGCCGGTGAGCGGGCCGGTCATGAGGACGACGCGGTTTTCCGGCCCGAAGGGCGTCGCGTCGAGCGGCAGCTCTTTCAGCAGGATGTAGGTGGCGAGCGCCTGCCCGCCGACGAGCTTCTCCAGGAGATCGGATTCCGGCAGGTTCTCGTCGCGGACCTGGCCCGACGTCATATCGACGCGGAGGATCTTGCCCATGTAGCCGCCGGGCAGCGGCGTCCGGCGCGTTTGGGGAAAGAGATTATTCATAGGCGGCGATGGAGAAAATAGGAGAAGACGGGCCTGCCGTCAAGGACTCCATCCTTTTTTTTCTCCGCGCCGAAAGGGGTTGCCCGAAAAGGGAGCCGTCCGACACTGGAGATTCGATAAGATAATCCGCGAATCCGATAGTAGTTGGAAACAGAAAAGTAGAAGCCTATCGGCTCCCGCCGAGGGCGACCCCTTTCGGCGTCCCTACCTTGACCCCGGGTCACGCGGCTTACTATACTCTGCTGTCACAGGCGGAGCCAATGGCCAAGGCTTTTTTCAAAGTCGTCGCGCCGAAAGAAGCGCGGGATATCCTCCTCAAGGTCGATCCGGTGGGGACGGAAAAAATCGCCACCGTCGGCGCGCGCGGCCGCGTCCTCGCGGAAGACCTCCAATCGGAGGTCGATCTGCCGCACTTTCACCGCGCGGCGATGGACGGCTACGCCGTGATCTCCAAAGACACCTTCGGCGCCAGCGCAAGCCAGCCGGCCTATTTGAAGCTCGCCGGCACGGTCGAGATGGGCAAAGAGGCGACCCGCCCGGTGCGTAAAGGCGAGGCGATCAGAATATCGACCGGCGGCATGCTCCCGCCGGAGGCCGACGCCGTGGTGATGGTCGAGTACACCGAAGAGGCGGGCGCGGACACGGTCGAGATCCATCGCGGCGTGTCGCCCTGGCAGAACGTCATCCAGGTCGGCGACGACATCCGGAAAGGCGCGCCGGTGTTCGCGCGCGGCCGGCGGCTCAGGGCGCACGACCTGGGCGCGCTCACCGGCATCGGCCTCTCGACGCTCCCGGTCTACAAAAAGCCGCGGGTCGCGCTCATCTCCACCGGCGACGAGATCGTCGAGGCCGACCGCGAGCCGCTCCCCGGCCAGGTGCGAAACATCAACCAGCATTCGCTCGCGGGGCTGATCGACGAGTGCGGCGCGGAGCTCAAAGACTTCGGCGTCGTCCGCGACGACCGCGACGCGCTCCGGGAAGCCCTCGGCGCGGCGCTCGGCTGGGCCGACGTCGTCATGCTCTCCGGCGGCAGCTCCATGGGCGCCAAGGACATCGCGCTCGACGTGATTTTGTCGTTTCCCGACGCCGAGATGATCTTCCACGGCATCTCCGTGAGCCCCGGCAAGCCGACGATCTTCGCCCGCGCCGGCGGCAAGCCGGTGCTCGGGCTCCCCGGCTATCCGGTCTCGGCGCTGGTCATCTTCGAGCTGTTCGCCGCGCCGCTCGTGCGCGCGCTCGGCGGCGAGGACGCGGCCGCCGCCGGCGCGTTCAAAAAAACCACCCGCGCCATTCTCAAGACCAACGTCGCCTCCCAGGCCGGACGCGAGGACTACGTCCGCGTCTGCCTGGAGGAATCCGGCGGCAAAACCTACGCCCGCCCTCTGCCGGGCAAGTCGGGCGCGATCTTCACGCTGGTCAAGGCCGACGGCATGATCCGCATCGATCTCAATCAGGAAGGCATCGAGCAGGGGGAAGAGGTAGAAGTCATTTTATTTTAGGGATCAGGGGTTGGGAATTAGGAATTAGGGTTCGAAATTTCCGGTTCTTAGCCAACCCCCAATTCCCAATCCCTAATCCCGAAGTTTATTGCCATGGCGCGAAAGAGATATCTCAAAAAAACCCCGCTGAAGGAGGCGCGCGAGCTTTTTTTAAGCCGGGTCGATCCCGGCGCGCTCGCGGGCGAGGCGCTCCGCGTGGACGACGCGCTCCACCGCGTCACCGCCGGGCCGGTCTTCGCGCGCATCTCCTCGCCGCACTATCACGCGGCGGCGATGGACGGCATCTGCGTCCGCGCCGAGGACACCTTCGGCGCGACGGAGTTCGCGCCGAAAAAGCTCCGCCCGGCGGCGGATGATCATTTCACCGGCGCTTTCGGATACGTCGACACCGGCAACGCGATCCCGCTCTGGGCCAACGCGGTCGTCATGATCGAAAAGGTCCATCAGACCGACGGCGGCGAGGTGGAGATTTTCGACTCGGTCGCCCCCTGGAACCATGTGCGGCTCGTCGGCGAAGACGTGGTCGCGACGGAGTTATTATTACCGCGCGCGCACCGGCTCCGCCCCTACGACCTGGGCGCGCTGCTCGCCGCCGGCCACACGACGGTGGCCGTCAAAGAGCGTCCGCGCGTCGCGATTCTCCCGACCGGGAACGAATTGATCGAGCCGGGGGATACGCCGACCCCGGGAGCCGTGATCGAGTTCAACTCCAGCGTGCTCGCGGCCTTTGTCCGGGAATGGGGCGGCGAGCCGGTAAAGACCGCCCCCGTGGGCGACGACCCGGCGCTCCTCGGCGCGGCGCTCCGAAAAGCGCTGGAAAAAAATCACCTCGCGGCGATCATCGCCGGCTCGTCCGCGGGCGAGCATGACTTTACGGCGGAGGTGATCGCGAACGAGGGCGAGCTTCTGGCCCACGGCATCGACGTGATGCCGGGCAAGCCCGCGGTCCTCGGCGTCGTCGCCGGGAAGCCGGTGATCGGCATCCCCGGCTATCCGGTCTCGGCGATCGTCGTCGCGCGCGAGCTGCTCCGCCCCGCGCTGCAAAAACTCCTCGGCGCCGGGCCGGAGGCGCCGCCGACCGCCAGGGCCGTCGTGCCGAAAAAAATCCCCTCGCATCTGGGGCTCGAAGAGTTCGTCCGGGTGCACCTCGGCCGCGTGGAGGAAAAGCTCATCGCCGTGCCGCTCGGGCGCGGCGCCGGCGTCATCACGACGATGGTCCACGCCGACGGCTTGATGCGGATTCCGAGCCTCGTCGAGGGCATCAACGCGGGCGATGAAGTGGAAGTCGAGCTCCTGCGCCCGGTGGAAGAGATCGAAAATACCATTTTATGCACCGGCAGCCACGACCTCGCGATCGGCGTGCTCGAAGATCGATTGAAAATGGCCCATCCCGAATTCAAGATCGCCGCGACCAACGTCGGGAGTCTCGGCGGCCTGCTCGCGCTCCAGCGGCGCGAGACGCACGTCGCCGGCTGCCACCTGCTCGACCCCGACACCGGCGGATATAATATTGCCGACATCAAGCGCATGATCGCCGCCACGCCCGTGGTTCTCGTCCATCTGGCGCGGCGCGAGCAGGGGCTGATCGTCAGGCCGGGCAACCCGAAAAAAATCTCCGGCCTGAAAGACCTTAGCCTCGGCAAGCTCATGTTCGTCAACCGCCAGCCGGGCTCGGGCACGCGCGTGCTGTTGGATTACGAGTTGAATCGGCTCGCGCTCGACCCGGCGGCGATCCGCGGCTACGAGCGCGAGGAGTTCACCCACATGGCGGTCGGCGTCGCCGTCGCCAGCGGGCTGGCCGACGTGGGGCTCGGCGTGCGCTCGGCGGCCAACGCGCTCGGGCTCGATTTCATCCCGGTCGGGGAAGAGCAGTACGATCTGGTTTTTCTGCATTCATTTTGCGATTCCGAAAAAGGCGTCCGCCTGATGGAGGCGATCCGCTCGGACGGATTCAAGCAGGCGGTGAACGCCTTGGGCGGGTACGACACGAAAGGGGCCGGCGAAATTCTGTATAAACAATAACCAGGCGAGAAGCATGAGGCGTGAGCAAGAAGAAGGCATGAGGCGGGAGGCGCGAGTAGGAAAAGAACCTATAATTTTCTCCTTCCTACTCTCGCCTGATGCCTCGCGCCGCGCGCCTTTTTTTAAGGAGACCACAGCATGGCCGAGATGAAAACCAGGTACAGCGCCGAGATCCAGCGCGCCAAGGGGCTGCTGGAGCTGGCCGCCGCGATCTACGACACCTCGCTCTCGTTCCAGACCACGCGCGCCGCGGAGCAGGCGCTGCAGACCGATTCGCGCGTCGGCTACTCGCTCACGCTCGCGCTCACGACCACGCCCGCGCAGAGCGCGAACGGCGTCTCGCTCTCCTTCGCCGCCGACGGCTTCCGCGAGATCCGCGCCGTCGCGGAGGGAAAAGTCTCGCTCGCCTGGATCAACCCTTCGGTCGCCGCCGCGCTCGCCTTCAACGGCAAGGGGCCGTTCACCCGGCCGGTGCCGATCCGGGCGATCGCCGTCTTTCCTTCTTATGACGTGGTCGGATTCGCCGTCCGCGCGTCCACCGGGATATCTTCGCTCGCCGAGATCAAGCAGAAAAAAATCCCGCTGCGGCTTTCCACCGGGCAGACGAGCAAGCGCGCGCTGACGCACCACCCGACGATGTTCACGGTCACCTCGGTCATGAAGGCCGCGGGCTTCACGCTGGCGGATATCAAGAAATGGGGCGGCAAGGTCCAGTCGGTGACGCGGCCGAGCCACCCCGACCGGCGCGCGGCGATCGAGAACGGGACGATCGACGCGGTGTTCGACGAAGGCATCAAGAGCTGGGCGCAAACCGCCGTCGACCACGGCTTTCGCTACCTGCCCGTGGAAGGGCCGGTCTTGAAGCGCCTCGTCGCGATGGGCTACCGCCAGTCGGTCGTGCCCAAAACGCGGCTTCGCGGCCTGGAGGCCGACGTGCCGACCGTGGACTTCAGCGGCTGGCCCATGGTCGTGCACAAGAACATGCCCGACGACGTCGCCTACGCGCTGTGCGAGGCGATCGAGGCGCGCAAACACGTCATCCCCACGGACAACTACAAGCCGCTCGACATGGCGCAGCTTTGCGCCGACGACGACGAGGCGCCGCGCCCGATTCCCCTGCATCCCGGCGCCGAGCGGTTTTATCGCGAGAGAGGTTATCTCAAATAAGCGCCGCTGCCCGCGGCCATTTTCCGGTTGACACTTTCGGCCGCCGGTGGGATGGTTCGGCCGGAACCTTTTCGCTCCCGAGTCCGGCACCTTGGACGACGTCTACTGGCTGGATCCCGGAAGGAGGCTTGAGCGATGAGCCGCTATTTTCCGCTCCGTTCCGCAGCCGCGCTGTTGATTCTCGGCTGCTCTCTCCTGCCGCCGGCCGCCGCGGCCGCGGAATTCCCCAAGATCAAGCTGGCGAACGGCTCGAGCCCGCCGATTCTGGATTCGATCACGCCCTACGTCGCGGTCGAAACCGGCATCTTCAAGAAGCTCGGCCTGGACGTCGAGATGGCCGAGTTCCGCGGCGACAACGTGCTCACGACGGCGATGATCGCGGGCGACATCCAGGTCTGCTCGAACATCGGCGCCACCTCGGCGATGGTGAGCGCGTCCAAGGGCGCCAGGCTCCGCCTCTGGGTGGTGCCGCAGCCGGTGACGCCCTATCATCTGATCGCGCGGAAGGACGCCGCCGCGTCGATCAAGGCGCTGGCCGGAAAGACCCTGGCGGTCTCGGGCGTCGGCGCGGTCTCCTATCACATCCCGCGCATCATCATGGAGCGGAACGGCGTCGATCCGGAAAAGGCCAAGTACGTCGTCGCGGGCTCCAACGCCGACCGCTTCAAGGCGCTGCTCTCGGGAAAAGTGGACGCGACCGTGGTGAGCAACCTCGAGGCCGCCAAGCTCGGCTCCTATCCCGAGCTCGTCCACCTCGTCACGGTGGCGAGCGTCGTGCCGGAGATTCCCTTCACGTTCGGCATGGCGCGCGAGGACTTCATCCAGAAGGAGCCCGAGACCATGTACCGGCTCGCCCGGGGCATGATCGA
>DASWFA010000104.1:0-5992 GCA_036394475.1 Binatia bacterium | reverse complement strand
CCAGCTCCAGGGCCAGGAGAACCGCAACTACGAGCAGGACCGCCAGATCCGCCAGAACCAGGCGGAGATCGACCGGATGAGGCGTCAACGGGGCGAGTATTGATCGCCCGCCAAAGGAGGTCGAGCCATGTATGAAGTACCTGCGGTTTATCGGGAGAGGGCGCTGTGGGCGGTAGCCGGCGTCGTTCTGCTGTTCCTCTTGTTTCTGGTCTCGGGCGGCCTGTACGCGATCACGCCGCCGAACGGGCCGGTGGACACCGCGTACGTCATGAACCGGCTGACCGGCAAGGTCTGGCTGGTCAAGACCTACACGAAACAGGTGGGGAACATCCGGGTGTTGTCGGCGCGGCAGGCCGAGGTGGAAAAGACCAGGGATGTCACCGCCGACGATACGCCCGCGGTGGCGATGGCGGACGAAACGCCGCGCGTAACGAGGAGAAGGTAACGTGAATCCGATCAGGCCGGGTTGAACCCCCGGCCTGATCTTTTATCCGGAGCGAAATTTTAAAAAAGATTGGAGCTTTAAGTTCATGAAAAACAGCCTGAAACCGCGCGTCGCCTGGCTCGTCGGGATCGTTTGCCTCGCTTTCGCCGCCGCCGCGGCGGCCGGCCCGCCGACCGATCAGACGCGCCAGACCGTGGACCGGGTCTTGACCATCGTGCGCAGTCCGGAGCTCAAAGCGCCGGCCCGGCAGCAGGAGCGCCGCGACCAGCTGCGCCAGGCGATCTACGCGCGCTTCGATTTCATGGAAATGGCCAAGCGGTCGCTCGGGCCACACTGGGCGCGCCGCTCGCCCCAGGAGCAGCAGGAGTTCGTGAAGGTCTTCACCGATCTCCTGGAGAACGCCTACCTCGATAAGATCGAGGGCTACCAGGGCGAGAAGATCGTTTACACGCGCGAAAAGCTGGACGGCGACAACGCCGAGGTGGACAGCAAAGTGGTGACGCAAAAGGGCGAGGAGTTCTCCATCAATTACAAGCTCGCCTCGGCCGGCGGCGAGTGGAAAGTCTACGACGTCGTGGTGGAGGACATCAGCCTGGTGAACAACTATCGCTCGCAGTTCAACCGCATCCTGGCCAACGCCTCGTTCGACGAGCTGCTGAGAAAGCTGCACCAGAAATCGCCCGATTTAAAATCGCCGGCGGCAAAAGGCTAAAGGATTCGTCATGACGCCCTGGTTGCAGCGGTTTTTCTTCGGCGCGGCCCTCGTCGCGGCAGGCCTGCCGTCCGCTCCCCCCGCGGACGCCGGGCCGTCGTCCGCAGCGGCCGCGGCCGAGAAGGAAATCAGCGATAAGGATCTCCAGAAATTCGCCAAGGCCTACGTCGAATACCGCCGGATCAAAGAGACCTACGAGACGCGGATGAACAAAGTTCCGGACGCCAAGGCGAGGGAGAAAATCCAGCGCGAGGGCGACGCCAAGGTCAACCAGGCGCTCGCCCGGCAGGGTTTGACGTCGGATTCGTACAGCCGGCTTTTTACCGCCGTGAACGGCAACGAGCGGCTCAGGCAAAAAGCGCTCAAATACATCGAAGAGGAGCGCAAGCGTTCGTAAGCGATCCCGCGAGCGGAGGTTTTTATCAATTTTATCGACACGAGCTTTCCCGCCGCCCGGCGGACGGCGATCGCCGCCGCGGTGTCGCTGAGCGTCCTCTTGTCGCTCTTCGTGCCGTCCGGCCTGACGGCGGAATCGAAGGCCCGCAGGGCGCACGAGACGTCGCGCATCTACGAGCGGCTGCGGGCGGCGCTGGACTGGGACCGGCCGGAAGCGTGGACGCTGGCGGACGCGATCTGGCGCGAGAGTAAAAAATATTCCCTCGATCCCCTGCTGGTCCTGGCGATTATCCGGGTGGAGAGCGAGTTCCGCCCGCGCGTCGTCTCGCCGATGGGCGCCAGGGGGCTGATGCAAATCCAACCCGAGGTCGCCGCGCGCCTGGCCGGGGAGGCCGAGCTGGAAAAATGGGAGGGCGAAAAAAGCCTGGACGACCCGTTCGTCAATATCAAGCTCGGCATCTTTTATCTGGCCGCTTTGCGCGAGCAGTTCGGCGACGTGAAGGTCGCCCTGACGGCGTATAACCGGGGCCCCGGCTGGGTGCAAAAGACCATCGAGAGCCAATCGGCGCTGCCGCTGGACTATGCCCAAAAGGTCCTGTCGGTGGCGCGCCGTTATCGGGACCACGTCTGAATAAAAGAGAAAGGGGTGCGCCGATATGAACACGATCATGCTTTGGCTCCTATTCGCCTTTTGGCTTTATCCCGCCTTGGCCCATGCCGAAGCCGAGATGCGGGGGACCGTGGTGAAGGTGGACAAAACCGAGAAGCAGCTGGTGATGCAGACCGACAAGGGGGAAGAGAGGCTGTTCCTCGTCGGCAACAGCAAAGGCACGGCCTACGCCAGGGAAGGCGCCCGGGTCGCCGTCCGGTTTACCGAGAAGGACGGGCAGCCCAAGGTGATCGAGATCACCCCGCAGGAGACCGGAACGGTGCAGATCGTTCCGCACTAAGCGTCCGGCTCCGGGATCGGTATATTCGAATAACCCTAAGGGCGGGGCCCTCGGCCCCGCCCACACCCCCTTTTACTTATCCGAAATTGCGCCATACTGTTCGCACCGACGAGGACGCTCGATGAAGGAAAAGACCGGGAACTCTCTTCCCCCGCGGCGGATCATCGTCGTCTCCAACCGCCTGCCGTTCACGATCGAGCGGGAAGACGGCGCGATCCGCTTCACGGCCAGCGCCGGCGGCGTCGCCACGGGGCTCAAGTCGCTCCTCGACGCGATGCCGGGATTTTTGGCCCCCCGGCCCGAATACCTCTGGGTGGGCTGGCCCGGCGGCGCGGTCGGCGAGCAGGAAAAAAAAGCGGTCCAGGAGAAGGCGCGGGCGGAGTTTCGCTCGCACGCGGTCTTTCTCTCGGAAGAGGATTTTGAAAACTTCTACGAGGGCTTTTGCAACAAAACGATCTGGCCGCTCTTCCATTACTTTCCCTCCAACGCGACCTACGACGAAAATTACTGGCGGCAATACAACCGGGTCAACGAGGTCTTCGCCGCCTCGCTCTCCGAGGTCGCCGGCGAGAACGACATCCTGTGGATCCACGATTATCACCTGATGCTGCTCCCGGCCCTGATCCGGAAGAAGCTGCCGAAAGTCAGGATCGGCTTCTTCCTCCACATTCCGTTTCCCCAGCTGGAGATCTTCCGCCTGCTTCCCGGCCGGTGGCGGCAGGCTATTCTGGAAGGCCTGCTCGGCGCCGACGTCGTGGGCTTCCATACGCACGATTACATGGAGTACTTCCTCCGTTCGGTCCAGCGCATTCTGGGCTACAAGCACCGGCTGGGCCATCTCGCGGTGGGCCGGCGCATGGTGCGGGTGGGCGCCTTTCCCATGGGCGTCGATTTCAAGAGGTTCCAGGCCGCGGCGCGGAGCCCGGAGGGGCAAAAGAAAAAAACCGAGCTTCGGAAATCGCTCCCGGGCACCAAGATCATCCTCTCCGTCGACCGGCAGGACTACTCGAAGGGGATTCTCCACCGGCTGCAGGGATTCGAGGCGATGCTCGAGCGCGAGCCCGGATGGCACGGGCGGGTCACGCTGCTGATGATCGTCGTGCCCTCGCGCATCGGCATCCAGGACTACGAGGGCATGAAGCAGCGGATCGAAGAGCTGGTGGGCAGGATCAACGGCAAGTTCGGCGCCATCCACTGGGTGCCGATTATCTATCATTACCGCTCCGTGCCCTTCGACACGCTGGCCGCCCTCTACGCCATGAGCGAGGTCGCCCTGGTGACGCCGCTGCGCGACGGGATGAACCTGGTCGCCAAGGAATACATCGCGAGCCGGATCGATCGGACCGGCGTTCTCATCCTGAGCGAGATGGCCGGCGCGGCCAAGGAGCTGGCCGAGGCGATTATCGTCAATCCCAACCACCGCGAGGAGATCGCCGCGGCGCTCAAGACGGCGCTGGAGATGCCGGTCAAGGAACAGATCCGGCGCAACCGCGTCATGCAGAACCGGCTGCGCCGCTCCGACGTCGCCCATTGGGCGATGACCTTCATCCGCGAGCTGGCGTCGAAGGCGCCGGACGCCGAGGGCTTCGGCGCGCGGCCGCTCGGCCGCTCGGCGCGGCTGGCGCTTATCCGCCACTACGAGCGGAGCGCGCGCCGGCTGTTCCTGCTGGACTACGACGGCACGCTGGCGCCGTTCGCCGGCTATCCGCACCTGGCCAAGCCGGGCCGCGAGCTGCTCGATCTCATCGGGGGCCTCGCCGCCGACCCGCGTAACGAGGTCGCGCTCTTGAGCGGCCGCGACAAAGCGACGCTCGAAGCCTGGTTCGGCGCGCTCCCGATCGGGCTGGTCGGCGAGCACGGCGTCTGGATCAAGGAGCCGGGAGAGCCGTGGGAGATGGTCAAGCCGCTGGCCGCCGGCTGGAAAACCAAGCTGCTGCCGATCCTTAAAAGCTACGCCGACCGCATCCCCGGAGCGTTCGTGGAGGAGAAGGAGTTCTCGATCGTCTGGCATTACCGCAACGCCGACGCCGGGCGCGGCGCCCTGGCGGCGCGGGAATTGGCCGACGATCTCCTCGCCTTCACCGCCAATATCAACGTCCAGGTGCTGCAGGCGAACAAGGCCGTGGAAGTCAGGAGCGCGGGCGTCCACAAAGGGATGGCCGGACAGAAATGGCTCGGCCAAGGCGGCTTCGATTTCGTCCTGGCGCTCGGCGACGACCGGACGGACGAGGACATGTTCGCGGTGCTGCCCGAAAGGGCTTATGCCGTCCGCATCGGCATGGCGCCGACGCAGGCGCGGTTCTTTCTCGATGCGCCCGCGGACGCGCTGCGGCTGCTGGCGGCGCTGGTTAAAAGCAGCGATAAAACCGCGCCCCTTCCCGCCTCCCCAAGGTCCGTCGTCTATCAATAGGGGCGCTATCGGCACCCCGTAAATTTTCCCCGATCAGTTACCTTTTGACTGCCATCGGAAAATCGAACTCTCCACAAGTTATTGAATTCTCAAGGCTATTTTTTGGCATGGCCGTTGCTCAAAGTAGCTCCCAGTAAACAACCAACGAACAGTAAAAACGGCAATGCGCGTCCGACGGCTTCGACCTCAAGCGGAAAGGAGACGAGATGAAAAAGGCCAATCTTAAAAAGACCCTGCTGGGCTTCGCGTTTATTTCGCTCCTGTTTACTTCGTTAGCCGGCTGCGTGGTCTACGACGAGCCCTATCCCCGGTACTCCTCGCGCGGTTATTACTACCACCCCTACTATTACGGCGGCTATTACGGCCCGCGTTACTCGTACCGCTATCGCGATCGCTGGGAGTAGGAGCCGAGGCGAAAAGGAGACGTAAAAAAATGAAGCTAAAAAAAATTGTCATGGGAGCCATGCTGGCGGTTCTGATGGCGGTCTCGGCGAACGGCTTGACGGGTTGCCTCGTTTGCCGCGATTGCGGCCCCCATCCCCGTCAGCGTTAAAGCCTTGTTTAGCAGGGTAAGGCGCGGAATTTCTCCGCGCCTTGCCGGTGGAATGTCAACGCGGAGTTAATTCAACAATCCGGCGGCGGCGCTGCTGGCACGGAAAGGCAGGTTGTGATGATGACCAACGAAGTCAACCATGGAACGGCAACGGCGATGGACGAGATGACTTCGCTGTTTCAGCCGGATAGTCTCCTACCGGTGCAGTTTTTCGAAAATTTCCGCAGAAAGGTCCAGACCGAGCCGGAAAAAAGCCTGATGCTGGCGGTGCTGGAGGACGCGCTCGGGAGCTATCAAAAATATTTCACCTCGCGCGGCGGCCGGGGCATGCGGCTGTTCCGCGAGACCGAGGAATGGATTTTTCGCGAGGACAGCAACCGGCCCTTTTCTTTCTCCAACATCTGCGAGGTCGTGGGCTTCGACCCCGAATACATCCGCCAGGGGCTCGTCAAATGGCGGCAGATGCGGATCAACGAGATTTCCCAGATGAATTTCGCCGAGCTCGATCAGGTCAAGGTCAAAAGGC
>DASWFA010000103.1:0-2566 GCA_036394475.1 Binatia bacterium | reverse complement strand
GGTCCGCGTCGTGCCGAATAAATTTCCCGCCTTGACGATCGAGGGCGGCTTCGACCGCCGCGGCGACGGACCCTACGATCTCATGAACGGCTTCGGCGCCCACGAGGTGGTCATCGAAACGCCGCGCCACGAGACCAACGTGGGGACGCTCGGGGAAAAACAGTTCGAGGAGATGCTCCGGGCCTACCGCGACCGGATACTCGATCTCCGCGAGGACAAGCGGTTCCGCTACGTGTTGATCTTCAAGAACCAGGGGGTGGAGGCCGGCGCCACGATGGAGCACGCGCATTCGCAGCTGGTCGCGCTGCCGCTCGTACCGCGCGCGGTGAGCGACGAGCTGGCGGGCGCCGAGGAATACCACAAGGATAAAGCGCGCTGCATCTACTGCGACATCGTGCGCCGGGAAATCGAGGACCGGGCGCGGATCGTGAGCGAGAACCGGAGCTTCGCCGTGATCTGCCCGTTCGCGCCGCGCTTCCCGTTCGAGACCTGGATCCTGCCGAAAAGACATTCGTCCTATTTCGAGGACGCGACCGGGCAGGAATATGTCGATCTCGCGCGCGCGCTGAGGGAGACCATCGTCCGGCTCAACCGGACTCTGGACGATCCGCCGTTCAACTACCTCGTTCATTCGATGCCCTTCCGGGAGATCGAAAACGGCCGCTATCACTGGCACATCGAGGTCCTGCCCAGGCTCACCCAGGTGGCCGGCTTCGAATGGGGCACGGGTTTTTACATCAATCCCACGCCTCCGGAGACGGCGGCCCAGATGCTCAGGGAGATCGCGCCGTAAATAAGCCGTCAGCGATCAGCTGCCAGCGCTCGGCGCGGATCAAAAACAAAAAAGAAAGCCCGTGCCACGATGAAAATACTCATGGTTGCCTCGGAGTGCGTTCCGCTGGCCAAGACCGGCGGTCTCGGCGACGTGGTCGGGGCGCTCTCCGCCGCCCTCGCCGGGCTGGGGGCCGAGGTGGCCGTGGCGCTGCCCGCCTATCAAACCATCCTGGATAAATTTCCGCTGGAAGAGACCGGCATCAAGCTCGTGGTCCCGCTCGACCGGCGCCGCGTCGCGGCGACGGTGTCCCGGGTCCGGGTGGACGGCGGCGCGCCGGTTTATCTCGTCCGGGAGGACCGCTATTTCGCCCGTCCCGGGCTCTACGGCACGCCCGCGGGCGATTACCCGGACAACGCGGAGCGCTTCGCGTTTTTCTCCAAGGCGGTGCTCCAGCTCGCCGGCATCACCGGCCCCTGGGACGTGCTCCATTGCCACGACTGGCAGTCGGCGCTGGTTCCGGTGCTGCATCGACTCGTCCCCGACGCCAATCCCGCGGCGCGGTCTTTCAAGACCGTCCTGACCATCCACAATCTCGCCCATCAGGGCAACTTTCCTTTCGCCGCCTGGAATCTGCTCGGCCTCGACGCGCGCTATTTCACCATGGAGTATCTGGAATTTTACGGCGGCGTCAATTTTTTGAAGGGCGGCATTCTTTTCGCCGACGCGCTTGCCACCGTGAGCCGGAAATACGCCGAGGAGATCCTCACGCCCGAATACGGCGCGGGCCTCGAAGGCGTGCTCGCCGGACGCGCGCGCGACCTCCACGGGATTCTGAACGGCGTCGACTACCGCGAATGGAGCCCCGCGACCGATCCGCACATCAAGAAAAACTATCACGCCGGCGACCTCGCCGGCAAAGCGGAGTGCAAAAGCGATCTGCAGGAAATTTACGGCCTGCCGGCGAAGCCCGACGCGCCGCTCTTCGGCATCGTCTCGCGCCTGGCGGACCAGAAGGGGTTCGATATCCTGCTGGAGATCATCGACGCGCTTCTGCGGCTGGACTTGCAGCTCGTCATCCTCGGCGCCGGCGACCAGAAGTATCAGGACCTGCTCGCCGCGCTGCCGGCCGCCCATCCGGGCAGAATCGGCGTCAGGATCGGCTTCGACGACGCGCTGGCGCACAAGATCGAGGCCGGCGCCGACATGTTCCTGATGCCGTCGCGCTACGAGCCCTGCGGGCTCAACCAGATCTACAGCTTGAAGTACGGCACCGTGCCGGTGGTGCGCGCCACCGGAGGCCTCGACGACACGATCGAAGACTTCGCTCCAGTGGCGGGAACGGGCAACGGCTTTAAATTCGCCGGCTATACCGGCGCCGCCCTGCTGGAGGCGGTCCGGCGCGCGAGCGCGGTTTACGGCGATAAGAAAGCCTGGCGGCAGGTCGTCGCCAACGGCATGGCGTGCGACTTTTCGTGGGCGAAGCCGGCGAAGGAGTATATGGAGTTGTATCGGAAGGTGATGGAGGGGAAGAATGACTAGGACATAATGCCTGCCGGATATTTATCCATCGGTCACGAATCGGGATAGCTCTTCTTCCATAGCGCCTACTAGGTCACTATAGGTCCTGCTTTTGGCAAACCACTTTACTTTCGGTGAATACCAGTATTCCGCCCGCAGCTTCCCCGTGACCGCATCGTACGCTTCTATCTTTATTGCTTGAAGATCGCCGGCCCCGACACGAACGTTTTCCACACGGGCGACGACCATGAAGAGGTCATATTGGGAGAGGTC
>DASWFA010000102.1:0-6176 GCA_036394475.1 Binatia bacterium | reverse complement strand
ATGGCCGCGAGGAAAATCGCCAGGCCCATGGGGCGCGCAGGAATTCTTTTTATTCCTATCGCCTTCCGCCTTCCGCCTGCCGCCTGCTTCACTCCGCCGCCTCGCCCTGCTGCGTGACCGCGTAGCCCAAATTCTCCATCGCGATGCGGTTGGTGTGCACGAGGAAGCGCGCGGCTTCATTCCCCGTATTGAAGTGCTGGTGCCAGGCGAAGATGGGGATCGACAGCGCGTCGCCCGCCTTCCAGTCGTAGCGGCGGTCCTCGATGATCGAGTAGCCGCGCCCGGCGAGCACGTAGTTGATCTCTTCGTAGATGTGCCGGTGCGCCCCGGATTTTTTGCCCGGCGGAATTTCCGCGACCAGGCTGGAAATGGTTTTGACGTAGCAGCCGCGCTTGGGCTCGACCGCGAGCGCCACCCGGCCCATCGGGGTATTTTCAAAGACCAGGTCCTTGCCCGCGATGAGGACCTTGCCCTGGCGCCTGCGCTCCTCCTCGCGGTCGGCGAACTCCACCTGCCGCGCGTAAATCTCCCAGGCGGACTTTTCCCCGCCGGGCACGTTGTTGCCGCCCGGCGCGCCCGCGCCCTTGCCGGGGACGAGCGAGCGGCGCGCCTCGTCGCTCTGCTGCGCGTAGACCCAGTATTCCGGGTAGCGCTCGTCCTCGTAGATGGCGATGCCGAGACCCATCGACATCGGGCCGCTCGTGCAGGCGGAATAGACGACGTCGGCGTCGCCACTGTTGATGTGGCGGTGCCAGGCGAAGATCGGCACGCAGATGAAATCCCCCGCCCGCCAGTCGTGGCGCACGTTGTCGATGATGCTGTGGCCCCGGCCTTCGAGTATATAGATGACCGCTTCGACCGTATGGCGGTGGCCGAGCGTCTTCCAGCCGCCGCCCTCCTCGTCGCCGGGCGGCAGCGAGCGGATCCAGAAGCGGATCGCGTGGTTGTTCCAGCCGATGCGCGGGTCGACGATGAAGGTCGTCCGGTAGGGCTCGCGCCCTTCGACCCAGATTTCCTCGGACTTGACGTGCACCGGAGCCTTGTTCCGCCGCTCGAGCTCCTGCTTGGCGAAGAGCACGTGCTCCATGCTCATTCTCTTGTGATCGTCTTTGGTGATCTTGGCCACGGCGCCGCTCCAGGCAATCAGTTTGTAGGCGAAAGTCCGGGGCGCTGTCAATGGCGCGCGGCGCGCGCGGGAAGTGGAAACCGGAGAAACCGTATGTTATAGGAAACCCAAGCGCCATTAGTCATCTCCAACTCCAAGGAAGTCCGCACCGGTAAATTTTATATGAAACGACCCGAACCGCTGGAAATTTTCCAGCCCGCGTCCCTCCAGGAAGCCAGCGCCCTCGTCAAGGAGCGCGGCCCCGGCGGCAGATTTCTCGCCGGCGGCACCGACCTGCTGATCGCCGTCAAGGAAAAAGGGCTGGTGCCGAAATACGTCGTCGATTTGAAGCGCATCCCCGACCTTGCGGGCATCCGCGAAGAGAAAGACGGGAGCGTCGCGATCGGCGCGCTGACGACGATGCGCGCGGTCGAGACATCGCCGGTGATCTTGAAAAAATACCCCTTCCTCGCCCAGAGCGCGGCGGAGGTCGGCTCGGTGCAGATCCGCAACCGCGCCACGATCGGCGGCAACATGGCGAACGCGACGCCGTCGGCGGACGTCGCGCCCGCGCTGCTCGTCCTCGACGCCCGGGTGAAGATCTCGGGCCTTTCCGGCGAACGGACCATCGCCCTGGAGCGGCTGTTCCGCGGCCCGGGGCAGACCGCGCTTGCGCCCGAAGAGATATTGACGGCGATCCTGATTCCCGCCGTGAGCCCGGGGCTCGTCGGGGAATACATCAAGTTCTCGCCGCGTGAGATGATGGACCTGGCCTACGTCGGCGTCGCCGTCGCGCTGGCGCTGAACGGCGGCAGGAAGTGCGCCTCGGCGCGCATCGCCCTCGGCGCGGTGTCGCCGACGCCGATGCGGGCGCGGAAGGCCGAAGCGTTGCTGGAAAACCAGACGATCACCGAAGAGCTGGCTGAAAAAGCCGGCGCCGAGGCGGCCGCCGAGTCGAAGCCGATCAGCGACGTGCGCTCGTCGGCCGACTATCGCCGGGAGATGGTCCGCGTGAACACCACGCGCGCGATCTTGAACGCCGTGGCCGGCCGGGCGGCGTCGTGGGTCGAGCGGCGGGACAGAAGGTACTGAGCCGGGAAGCGGTCAGCCGTCAGCTATCAGCTAAAAAAAGAGCCTGATTTCTTAGCTGAGAGCTGGCAGCTTCTTGGCTGAAAGCTATTCTGAAAGCTACTGAGGCAACTATGAAAAAAAAGATTCAACTGACGCTGAACGGCCAGGGACGCGATCTCGACGTCCCCTCGCACCGGCTTTTATTGGACCTGCTGCGCGACGAGATCGGCCTCACCGGGACCAAAGAAGGCTGCGGCACCGGCGACTGCGGCGCCTGCACCGTTTTGCTCAACGGCAAGGCGGTCAACTCGTGCCTGATTTTTTCCGGCGAGCTCGACGGCGCGGATATCGTCACGATCGAGGGCTTGAAGCTCGGCCCGGAGCTGCACCCGGTGCAGCAGGCGTTCGTCCAGGACGGCGGCGTGCAGTGCGGCTACTGCACCTCCGGCATGCTCATGATGTCCAAGGCGCTGCTCGACGAGAACCCCGATCCGAGCGAGGAGGAGATTCGCTTCGCGCTCTCCGGCAACCTCTGCCGCTGCACCGGCTACGCCAAGATCGTCCAGGCGGTTCAGGACGCGGCGCGGGAGCTGCGCGCGCGGCGCTAGTTTTTCTTTGTTTTTGTAGGGGCGGCTCGCGAACCGCCCACTTGCATCGTCTCGAACACAAATAAGGGAGTCATTCCATGGAAGAGCTCACCGTCGTAGGCAAGCCCGTCACGCGCGTCGACGCCCAGGAGAAAGTCACCGGCGAGGCCGTCTACGGCTACGATCTCGTGCTCCCGGACATGCTATACGCCAAGGTGCGCTTCAGCCCCAAGGCGCACGCCAAAATAAAGCGCATCGACACCGAGAAGGCCAAGAGATATCCCGGCGTGGTCGCGGTCATTACCGGGAAAGAGGCGCCGTGGATTCACGGCGAGTCGATCCGCGACAAGCCCTTTTTGGCCCAGGACAGAGTCCGCTACATCGGCGAGCCGGTCGCGGCGGTCGCCGCGATCGACGAGGACACCGCCGAGGCGGCCGCCCGCCTGATCGAGGTCGAGTACGAGGACCTGCCCGTCTACACTTCGCCCGAAGAGGCCGCCAAACCCGGCGCGGTCGCGATCCACGAGAACTTCGCGAGCTACCGCAAGATGCCGTTCATCGTCCCGGGCGCCACCCCGAACGTCTGCGAGCACTTCAAGCTCCGCACCGGCGACGTCAAGCGCGGCTTCGCCGAGTCCGACCTGGTGCTCGAAGAGCGCTACTCCGTGCCGATCATCCAGCACGCGGCGATGGAGCCCCACTCCGCGCACGCGCAGGTCGACCCCGCCACCGGCCGGGTGACGATCTGGGTCGCCAACGACGCGCCGTTCCGCGCGCTCCACGAGATCTCCGAGGCGCTCGATCTGCCGAAGGAGCAAATCCGCTTCATCAACCCGCTGCAGGGCGGCGGCTTCGGCTCCAAGGGCGGGCTCAAGCTCGAGCCGATCGTGGTGGCGCTCGCCTACCATACGAACGGCCGCCCGGTGCGGCTCAAGTTCAACCGCGAGGAGACGTTCATCTCGACGCTCACGCGCCACGAGGCGGTCGTCTACGTGAAGAGCGGCGTCAAGCGCGACGGCTCGATCGCCGCGCGCGAGATGACCATCTATTGGGGCGGCGGCGCCTACTCGGAGAAAAGCCCGACGGTCTGCATCCGCGGCAGCCTGCCGGCCCCGGGGCCGTATCGCATTCCGCACGTCAAGGTCGACGGCTACGCGGTTTACACCAACAAGCCGGTCGCCGGATCGTACAGGGGCTACGGCATCCCGCAGGGCGCCTGGGCGGTCGAGCAGCATACGGACGAGATCGCCAGGCGGCTCAAGATGGATCCGCTGGAGTTCCGGCTGAAAAACGTCTTCGACGAAGGCGATCTATCCTATTGGGGGGAAAAGCTCCACGGCGTCGGCTTGAAGGAGACGCTCCACAAGGCGGCGGCGGCGATCGAGTGGGGAAAGCCGGGCCAAGGGCCGCGGGGACTCAAGATCGGCAAGGGCCTCGCCTGCATCCAGAAGCCGACCCGCTCGCCGACCACGTCGAGCGCCGGCGTGATCGTGAACGCCAAAGGCGAGGTCGCCGTGCTCGCCGGCACGGTCGAGATCGGCCAGGGCTGCAACACGATCCTGTCGCAGATCGCCGCCGAAGAGCTCAAGACGCCGATCGAGAAGGTGCGCATGGCCGAGCTCGACACCGACGCCATCCCCTTCGACGCCTCGACCACGTCGAGCCGGAGCACCTACCACATGGGCAACGCGGTCCGGGGCGCGGCGATCGACGCGCGCGAAAAGCTCGCCGAGATGGCGGCGCCGATGCTCGAAGGCAAGAAAGAGGAGCTCGCGTTCGCCGACGGAAAAGTATTCCTGAAAAACCAGCCGGAGATGGCGCTCGCGGTCGGCGAGGTCGTGCGCCGGAAGCTCGGCGCCGAGGGGACCGTCCGGGGCGACGCGTCGTACACCTACCAGATCGCCAAGGACCTGGACCTCGAGACCGGCCACAGCGACCACGCCTCGGCCTTTTACATGTACGCCACCCAGGCGGCGGTCGTCGCCGTCGACGAGGAGACCGGGAGAGCGCGCGTGCTCCGCATGTCGGCGGCGCACGACGTCGGCAAGGCGATCAACCCGCTCAACTGCGCGGCGCAGATCGAAGGCGGCCTGGCGATGGGCATCGGCTCGGCGCTGCACGAGCACCTGGTGGTCGACGAGACCGGCAAGGTGCGCAACCCGTCGTTTCTGGATTACCACCTGCTGACCGCGCTCGACCTGCCGGAGATGGTGCCGATCATCGTCGAGTGCCGCGAGCCCGAAGGGCCCTACGGCGCCAAGGGCCTGGGCGAGCCGGGGCTGGCGCCGACGCCGGCCGCCATCGGCAACGCCGTGGCCGACGCGATCGGCGTCAGGGTCTACGACCTGCCGCTCAGCCCGGAGCGCATCTTCCGTTCAATACAGCAGAAGAAGAAAGACAAGGCGGCATGACCGTTCTAACTCGCCAGGGCGTCGGTCTTCCCTCTTTTCGCCAGGGTGGATTGCCGCTCGAGCACCGAGCGTATTTTTTGCAGGATCATCATCGGCGTGAGCGGCTTTTGCAGAAAGCCGTTGACGCCTTTTTTGATCAGATCGATGCGGACCTCCGGATCGAGGTAGCCGGTCGAGACGATTACGGTCACGCGCGGACTTTCCTCTTTTAATTTATCGTACACTTTCCGGCCGTCCATGCCGCCGGGCAGCCCCAGGTCCAACAGCACCAGATCGACGGCGTCCTTATGCCGGCGAAAGATCTCGATCGCCTGCTCGCCGTGCGTCGCGGTAAAGACCTCGTAGCGGTTCTTTTTCAATACGGATTGTATCAGCTGCAGCAGGTTCTTTTCGTCCTCCACGACCAGGATCCGGCCCGCCGGCCCGGCCAGTCCGGCGCTCTCCTCACCTTTCTCCCCGGCCGCGCTCTCGGCCGCGCTGACCGGCAGATAAATCCGGAAGGCGCTGCCCTTTCCCTTGGCGCTCTCCACGTCGATGAGCCCGCGATGGCTCCCCACGATGCCGTAGACCACCGGCAGCCCCAGGCCCGTTCCCCCCGTGTCTTTCTTGGTGGTGAAAAACGGCTCGAAGATGCGGTTGCGCGTCTCGTCGTCCATGCCGGGCCCGGTGTCGGCGACTTCGACCCTGACGTACTCTTTTTCTCCCGCCTCGGGATGCGTTCTCCGGACCTCCTCGCCCGACAACCTCGCCGTGCGGAGAGAAATTTTTCCGCCCTCCACCATGGCGTCCCGGGCGTTCAGGCACAGGTTGAGCAGCGCCTGCTCCAGCTGGTTCTGATCCGCCAGGATCGGCGGGATCTCCGGATCGAGCTCGAGCGCGAACGCGACCGTGCGCGGGAACGTGTTCACCATCATCCGCATGAGATCGGAAATGAGGCCGTTCAGATCGACGCGTTTATGCTCGATGGTTTTTTCCTGCGCGAAGGTGAGCAGCTGCTGCACC
>DASWFA010000101.1:0-2524 GCA_036394475.1 Binatia bacterium | reverse complement strand
GGATACATCACCACGTCGTCCACCGTCCCGCCCCTCTCGTTGAGCAGCAAATTATACTGCGCCTGGCCGGGCTTCAAACGGGACAGGTCGTTCGGCGCGAGCGCCTGACAGAATTCGAAAGCGCCGGGGCCCCGGACTTCGACCTCGCCCATGTGGCTCACGTCGAACAATCCGGCGCGGCTCCTGACCGCCAGGTGCTCTTCGATGACGCCGCTGTATTGGACCGGCATTTCCCAGCCGGCGAACTCGACCATCTTCGCCCCCAAGCGCCGATGGACCTGGTAAACCGGAGTTCTCTTCAGTCTCTGGGCTTGGGCTGGGGCACTCACGCGAACGGCTTAACCTTCCCGCTGGAGCGACTCCTTTGCCGCCCTCAAAGTATTGAACAGCAGCATGCAGATCGTCATCGGCCCGACGCCGCCCGGAACCGGCGTGATGCGGGAGGCGCGCTCTTTCGCGCTTTCGAACTCCACATCGCCGGCCAGCTTGCCGCTCGGGAGCCGGTTGACGCCGACGTCGATCACCACCGCGCCCGGCTTGATCCAGTCGCCGCGGATCAACCCGGCCTTGCCGATGGCGGCGACGACGATGTCGGCGCGGGCGACCTCGTCCTTCAGATTGGCCGTGCGCGAGTGGCAGATGGTCACGGTCGCGTGGCGCTCGAGGAGCAGCAGCGCGACGGGCTTGCCGACGATGTTGCTGCGCCCGACGACCGTCGCGTTTTTTCCCTTGGGATCGCAGCCGGCCGATTCCAGAAGCTTCATGATCCCCATCGGCGTGCAGGGCTTGAAGCCCTCGCCGCCGGAGAGGAGCAGCCCCTGATTGACCGGATGGAATCCGTCGATGTCTTTTTGCGGCGCCACGGCGAGGAGCACGCGCTCGGCGCGAATGTGCGGCGGCAGCGGCAGCTGGACGAGGATGCCGTGGATTTTTTCGTCGCGATTGAGCTTATTGATGAGCGAGAGGAGCTCGCGCTCGGAGACCGACGCGGCGAGAAGGTGCTCCTCGGAGCGGATGCCGACCTCCTTGCACGCCTTTTCCTTGTTCTTCACGTAGAGATGCGAGGCCGGATCGTCGCCCACCAGCACGACGCCGAGTCCCGGGACCATTCCCCACCTGCGCTTGAGGCCTTCGACTTCTTCTTTGATTTCGGCTTGAATCTCGCGGGCGACCGCCTTGCCGTCGATGATCGTTCCCATAAATTTCCCCAATCGAGTTTAAAGAATCTATACAGGAAAAAAGATTTTTGTAAAGGGCCAACTTGACCAGCGGACGCCGCAATCGCGGGATTCGCCGGAGCGCAGAGATCGAGGCGCGGCGGGCCTTTTTCGGCCGTGGAAGAAATAGTTTCAGGTTTAAAGTTTCAGGTCTCGAGAAAGAAAAAACAACGCCGGCCGCGTTTCCTAATTCGCGGCAGAGCGTCTTACTTGCAACCTGAAACCGTAAACTAGAAACTTTTTTAAGAATTCGAAGCCGTCAGCTCCCACCAGTTGCGGTCGAGATCACTGAAGATGAACGAGGCTTCCCCGTTCCTTTCCTCCAGGTCCCATGCCTCGGTGATGCCGTACTTGTTGCCGGGGGCCGAGAACTCGCGGTGGGCCGCTTTGACCTCCTCCGGCGTTTCGAGCTCGAGGGTGAACCGGTTGACCGGCGCCAGGTAATCGCGGTGGCTCATCGGCAGGACGACGATGTACCACGGCGTCGAAGGGTGCTTGATATAACTCGAGTGCCGGCCGCCGCCGACGATGTCGAGGCCGAGGATCTCCTGGTAAAAACGGTCGCTCGCCTCTTTGTTGTCGCACTGAAGCGTGCCGTGCGACATCGCCTGCGGGACGTAGCCGCGGCCGGGGAAACGGTCTTCGGGCATCAGCTCTTTCCACGGCGTCGCGGCGATCCGCCGGCCGTGCTGGACGGCGTTGGGATTATAATATTCGATCTCCAGATCGTTGCCGCCGGGCTCCTTGAAATAGACCGAATAGGCGAAGTGCGCCTCGTGCGGCCGGGTCACGGATTTGATGTTGTACTTTCCCTTGTGGGCGTCGATGTAACTGTACGCCGCCTCGATCTCCGGATGGTTGGCGACGCGAAAGCCGTAGTGGTTGTTGTGCGGCTTGTTGCGGGCGTTGGGACCGCCCTCGTGCACGACCAGAAGCCAATCGGTGTTGGGATGCTTGAGGACCGCCTCGCCGTTGTGGCGCCTGACCACGTCCAGCGCCAGGAGCTCGGTGAATATCGGCAGCGTCTCGTCCAGGGAGCGGCATTCGTAGTGTCCTTGAATCAGTCCGACAGGCCGGAGCATGAGAGCCCTCCTTCCACCTCTGATCGTCATTAATTTTTAATCCAAACCGGCGGGGCTGTCAACGGGATGCCCGAGCCTGGACCTCTTCTCTCCGCGGGGGGAGGCTGTTCCGAAGCGCGAGACGTCCGACACGGACGTCAGCCGTAAATACCGCCGGCTCACTCGGCAGGATAAAACAGAATAGCTGCAATCTATCGGCTCGCGCGGAGGAGCAGCCACCCCCCA
>DASWFA010000100.1:0-1759 GCA_036394475.1 Binatia bacterium | reverse complement strand
GATGGGGGTGTACATGTCGCTCGCGGCGCGGCGCGTGTTGTTAAAGAAGCTCGAATGGCGGCGCCGGGGGATTCTCGCCGAAGGCGAGATCGTCGACTTCAAAGCCGAGACCCCGACGAACGAGCCGGCGGGGCACCCCTTATTCGCCCCCGTGGTCGCCTTCACCGCGCAAGACGGCGAGACGATACGCTTCACCTCCGCCAGGTCGCTCCGGCCGAACCCCTACGTGGTCGGCCAGCGGGTGCGGGTCCGCTACCTGAGCGGCGATCCGGACGGCGCCGATCTCGAAGCGGTCACCGGCGCGTGGTGGCCGCTCGCCGCGCTCGTGGTCATGATCGCGGTCGCCTTCACCGTCGCCGCCCTGCCCTTCATTCTCCCTCCGCCGGACCCCAGCCCGTAGCGTTTTCGTGCTTCGACAAGCTCAGCACGAACGGAAAATTTTAATATTCCACCCCCGTTCGCCCTGAGCCTGTCGAAGGGTGGGCGGGGATCGCCGCTTCACTCTTATTTCCTTCCCGGCCGTTCTACGGTAAAATAGGCCCGTCTCGATTTCCCGGCAGGCGAATGGAAAAAATACACGGCAGTAAACGTATCTCTCATGCCAGCCATCGCTTATAGCCGCGCGCGCGGGGTCTTCCGGCCGCGCTCCGGCGGGAGCGCGCGGCTCCGGCGCGGCGCGCTCACCGCCGCCTGCCTGATCGTCGCGCTCGCGGTATTTTTCGTCGTCAACTGGGCCTACCAGGTCTACCGCAAGCCCGGCGAGCTTCTGGCGCCGGTGAGCGCCTCCGGCTTCAAGACTCCCCAGGCCACGTGGCGGAGCTACGGCTCGCTCTTCGAGTACTATTCCACCGGCGATCTTTCGCCCGAGTTTCTCGCCGCCCTGGCCCAGGTGGAGGCGGAGGGCAACCCCGTCGCCCGCACCTACTGGCGCTGGAAATGGTCGTGGAACCCCTTCGAGATTTACCGCCCCGCCTCGAGCGCGCTCGGCATGTTTCAAATCACCGACGGCACGTTCGCCGTGGCGCGGAAGTACTGCATCCGCGACCACCAGGTCGTCCGCGACGGGCCGTGGCGGGACTGGCGTTCCTGCTGGTTCAACCGTCTTTATTTCCGCACGCTGCCGAGCCACGCGGTCGAGATGACCGCCGCCTATCTGCACCAGGGCGTGGAAGACACGCTCGCCGCGCGCCGCATCAAAAAAGCGAGCCTGGCGCAAAAGCAAAGGCTCGCCGCCGTGATCCACCTCTGCGGCGCGGCCAAAGGCGACGCCTTCGCCCGGCGCGGCTTTCAGGCGTCCGGCGGCGATAAATGCGGCGATCACAGCCTCAGCGGATATTTAAGCCGCATCGAGCAGATGCGGCGGCGCTTTGAAAAATTGAGACGGCTCCAGAGCTGATAGAGATCTTCTCGCCGCGGAGCAAATGAAACCCCGCAAACCCAAACCCCACGACCCACGCGCCGCCGACCGGCGGAAGGTCCGCGCTCTCTATCAGGCGCTCCTGGACGGCTGGAATGCGCGCGCCGCGCGGAAGATCGCCGCGTTGTTCGCCGAGGACGGCAACGTCGTCGGCTTCGACGGCAGTATGGTGAACGGCCCGGCGGAGATCGAGTCGCATATCGGCCGCATCTTCACCGACCATGCCACCCCGGCTTACGTGGCGATCGTGCGGGACATTCGCTTTTTATCTCCCGGGACCGCGCTCGTCCGCGCCGTCGCCGGCATGGTGCCGCCCGGCCAGTCGGACATCCACCCGCCGAT
>DASWFA010000099.1:0-2247 GCA_036394475.1 Binatia bacterium | reverse complement strand
TGCATCTACGCTAATCGCGCGGCGCCTTGGCCGGTGCCGGGAAACATGCTAGGTTCCTGAAATTCAGCGGATAGTAGAAAGGGCCTAATAAGAGGGATTTTTATGAAACGGCTCTATTTGCTCTTGGCTTTTTTGGTCGCCTCGTTACCCGGCCCGCGGCGATCGGTATCGAGCAGGATGTGACGATCCGCCCGGCGCCGCCGAAGCAATGAACCGCGAATTCAACCGCGAGGTGCGCCGCCTCTTCGAGAGAAGGCGGGAGCAGCTTGGAATCCGCGACCTCCGGCTCTATGATCTAAAGGCGAAGTTCGTCACGGAGAAGATCCGCGAGGGCCGGCAGGAAATTCTCATGGAGTATCCCGGCAATAAGACGTTCAGGCGCTACGAGCGGCCGACCGCGGACGATCTGCGCGCTTTGATCGGGGTCGAGCGGTCACGCATTGGCAACGGACGCTTTCGTCGCTTCAGCGAGTCCCGCCCACGTATCTGATTTACCTACGAGGAGAAGGAAGCTGCCCGGTGGCGGCGCTGGTCTTCAAAACCAGTCTGGGGATCGTAAGGTCGCCGGAGGGTTCGACTCCCTCCCTTCTCCGCCATAGAATCGGCGGAGAAAACTGAAGGTCTAGCGCGCGCCGGGCTTGCCGGAGACGGTCGTGCTGGCTTTTTCCGGCGCGGCGGGCTCGGGGGAGTCGGGAAAGAGCTTGAAGCCGGCCCAACCGAACTCTCCCACGGGAGCGCCGGTGCGGGCGTCGTAAAGATCGATCAGCATATACTTGTCGGGATGGCCGGCCAGGTAGTGCGAGAATATCTCGATGAACTCTTCCTGCGCTTGAAAGTCGGCCTTGTTGAAGCCGTCGCCCACGTAGAGCTTGTGCGGCCGCCGGCTGCCGTCCAGGCGGGTCCAGAACTTCTGGCCGTCTCCCTGGAGCTTATCCAGCCATTCCTTGAACTCGGCGGTCTTCAGCGCCCAGCCTTTTATGTCTCTGATGTCGGTTTTTGCTTCCTGGGCTTGAACGAAAAAGGGCGGCAGAAGGAGCGAGAGGAATAAAGCGATCGCCGTTCCTCTCATTCTCATCTGCCGCCCCATGAGCTTCATTTTCAAGCTGCGCTCTAGCGGACTTTTATTTCGACCCGCCGGTTCTTCGCCCTGCCTTCCGCCGTCTTGTTGTCGGCGATGGGCTTGGTAAGGCCGAACCCTCTGGTCGTGATCCGGCTCGCGTCGACGCCCCGTTTGGTCAGGTATTCCTTGACCGAGGCGGCGCGCCGCTCGGAGAGCGCCTGGTTGTACTTCTCGGTGCCGACCGAGTCGGTGTGTCCTTCGAGATCGACTCTCTTGTCCGAGTTGTCTTTCAGGAACACGATCAAGCGGTCGAGGATCTTGGCGCCGTCCGGCTTGATGGCGGTCTTATCGAAGTCGAAAAGAACGTTGTCCAGGACGATCGTGCGCTCTCTAGCCGCTGCGGCCGGTGGCGGCGGTGTCGGCCGGGCCTGCGGCGCCGGAGCCGGAGCCGGCCGGCCTTCTTCGGTCATGAAATAGGCGAGAGTGCCGCAGATCAGCGCGCTCGTGAGCCCGCCGATGACTGCTCCCCTGCCGGAGGCGTGCCCCCCGCTGCCTGCCGCGGCGCCGATGCCGGCTCCTGCGGCGGCGCAACCGATCGTGGATACGATAATCTTATCCTGGCGGGTCATCGCCGTCCACTGGGCGCAGCCGCTCGCCAGGAACGTCATCGCTATACCCAGGGCCAACCATCGAGCCTTTTCCATCTTCAAACCTCCTCGGCAACGTTGACTAAAGTGCGCCTTTTATTTCACGAAAACGGGGTGCTTGTCAATCATTTTTTAAGGCCCGCCAAAACCCCGGCTTTTTGGCTGGAACGACGGCCCCGCGGGGCGCCTGACAGTCCGCTTAAATAGCCTGGATAAGAAGATCCTTCCGCCACTGGTCCGGTGCCCCCGCCGGCGCCTATTTTCCGGCCGGCTTCTGCGAAATCGTCGCCTGGGTTTTCTCCGCCCTCGGCTGCGGATCGAAAAGCTTGAAGCCGGCCCAGCCGTACTCTCCGACGGGAGCGCCCGTGGTCGCGTCGTAGAGATCGATCAACATGAATTTATCGGGGTGGCCGGCCAGGTAGTGCGAGAATATCTCCACGAACTGCTCCTGGTCTTTAAAGCCGGCTTGGTTGAAGCCCTCTCCGACGTAGAGCTTGTGCGGCCGCCCGGCGCCGTCCAGGCGGGTCCAAAACTTGTAGG
>DASWFA010000098.1:0-5753 GCA_036394475.1 Binatia bacterium | reverse complement strand
CTCACCTTCGACGACGGCTTTCGCGACAACTACGAGACCGCTTTTCCGCTGCTCCGAAAGCTCGGCGTGCCGGCGACGATCTTCGTCTCGACCGGTCCGCTGATGGACCGGACGACCCTCTGGCCCTATAGGCTCCTTTTCTGGCTGAGGACGGCGCAGGCGGACCGCGTGGAATTCGCTCCCGGAGAATGGCGCGAAAAAGATCCGCTCGTCTTCGATCTGGGTACCCGGCGCCGCCGCCAATGGGCGATTTACTCGATGGAAGCCGAGCTCCGGCGCCTGGCGCCGGCGGAGCGCGGGCGGCGGCTCGCTCTGACAGCGAAAAAATTGGGCTTCGAGCTGACGGACGACCCGTTCGATCACCTGCCGATGCTTGCGCCGGGCGAGCTCCGGGAGATGGCCGCCGCGGGCATCGAGATCGGCAGCCATACGGTCACCCATCCCGCGCTCCCGGCGCTCGACCGCGCCGCGGCTCTGGGCGAGCTGACCGAGTCGAAAACGGTCCTCGAGTCGGCGCTCGGCCGCCCGGTCAGGTTTTTCGCCTACCCGTTCGGCAAAGAGGACCATTTCAATCCGGAAATCGAGGACCTGGTGCGCCGGGCCGGCTACCGGGCGGCCTGCACGGCGATCCGGGGCATCAACCGGCGGGGAACCGACCCGTTCCGGCTGCTGCGCCTCGGCGTCAAAGACGACGCGCCGGGGATTTTCGCTTATAAACTCTCGCGCTGGCGCGCGCCCGGCGCGGCCCATCGACGGTAAAATTCCATGTCGCGGCTTCGGATCGGATATTATCTCGCGCCCTACCCGATGGGAGGCATCGCGCGGCACGTTCTCGGTCTGATCGATCACCTGCGCGGCCGGCACTCCATCACCGTTTTCAGCGACCTGTTTACCGGCGACCCGGCTTTCTCCGATGCCCTGGCGGCGCGAGGAGTCGAGACGCGCGTCCTCGCCATGCGCGCGCCGGACAAAAATGGAATTTTAAGGCCCCTGCTGGGAGGCCTGGGCCCGGTCCTGCAAGCGCGGCGCGCGCTCCTGGCGGAGCGGCTCGACGTGATTCATTTTCACGCCGGACGGCTGGGAACGCTGTACGCCCCGATCCTGGCGAGCCGGCTCGCCGGGATCGAGACCAGGCTCCTGACGGTCCACAATTCGCTGCTGCGTAATTCTCCGCCCCAGCGGCTTTTTGAGGGGCGCGTGCTCGCTTGTCTCGACCGGATCGTCGCCGTCTGCGCGGAGGTCCAGCAGGAGCTGATCGAGAAAAAAAACGCCGCGCCCGAGCGCATCGCCGTGATCGCCAACGGCGTGGACGTGTCCGAGTTCGAGCTCGACCGGCCCGCGGATGCGGGCGCGCGCCGCGATCTGGGAATCGTCGGAGACGGCCCGGTGGTCGGATGGGTCGGCCGGCTGGAATATTATAAAGGCGTCGATGTCCTGATCCGCGCGGCGCCGCTGCTCCAGGCGCGCTGGCCCGGACTTAGAATCGTTTTGATCGGCGCCGGGCCCGACGAGGACAAGCTCAAGAAGCTGGCGGAGGCGGAAGGGGTCGCCGGCATGGTCGTCTTCGCGGGTTATCGCAGCGACGCGCGGCGACTGATGCGCGCGCTCGACATACTCGCCCTGCCGTCGAGATACGAGGCCCAGCCGTACGCCCTGCTGGAGGCGATGGCCTGCAGCAAGCCGGCGGTCGCGGCGGAGGTCGGCGGGCTCGCGAGCGCGCTCACCGACGGCGTCACCGGCCTCTTCTTTCCGTCGGAAAACGTCGCGGCGCTGGCGGACGCTCTGGGCCGGCTGCTGGGCGATCGGCCGATGCGGGAAGCGATGGGAAAAGCCGCGCGAAAAAGAGCCGAGGCGGATTTTTCCCAGGCGGCGATGCTGGAGAAAACCGCGGCGCTCTACGAGAAATAGCGGGCCTACTTGCGGCCGGCTATCGATCTCTTTGGAGTTTTTTCGGCGGCCGCGGGAGCGTCCGCGGAGGATTTAAAGCCGTACGCGGACCATTTTTTTAAGACCCGCGCGCGCACGTCGTCGGGCCAGAGGTTCTCGAAGCTGGCCTTGATCGGGATCGACTCGGCGGGCCAGTCCTTCGGCCAGGTGCAATCGAAAATGACTCCGGCGGCGTCGCCCACGAGGCGCTCCTTGGGCGGCAGGAAAGGCAGCAGCACGGGAAATCCCGGGATGTGATTGACCGGGTGGATGCCGTTCACCGGGTGGCACTTGGTCGCGATCGCGTGCAGCACCTCGTCCGTGCTGGTCGGGTCCACGTCGGCGTCGACGATCACGATGTAATAGGTGAACAGCCCCGGCTTGGTCGCCCACACCGCGTGCGCGACCCGGCGGGCGAAATTGATGAACGGGATCTCCGTCGAGACGACCGCCAGGTGGCCCACGCCGAACGGCGGATAGTAAACCCCCTTGACCGGAAGGCCGAGTTTTTTAAGCTCCGAGTAAACCTCCGCGCCCTTGATGAAAGCGGTCACGATCTGCGATTCGTGGATCGGCATGCCCATGTTGGAAAACGTGAGAATGGGATTGTTGCGGTGCGTGATCGCGTTGACGCGGAAGATCGGCTTGGGGGACGATTTGCCCGCCTCGTAGCCCATGTACTCGCCGAACGGCCCCTCGCTTTTGCGCTCGTGCGGCAGCACTTCGCCTTCGAGGATGATCTCCGCTCCGGCGGGGACTTCCAGGTCGTTGGTCTCGCACTTGACGAGCTCGACCGGCGCGCCCGCCAGGCCGCCGGCGATGTCCACTTCGTTGACGTAGGGCGGCAGCTGCACGCAGCTCACGATCGGCGCCAGCGGCTGCGCCCCGATCGCCACCGCGGCGGGCATCGGCCGGTTCTCTGCCTCGTACTTCTGGTACATCTGGCCGATGTGCTGCTGCAGCGGAAAGAGGCAGCCCATGCTGTTCCGGTCGTGGGTCATCAGGCGGTACATCCCCCAGTTCACCCACGAGCTGTCGGGGTCCTTGGTGACGACGGTATGCCACGTGCCGATGTAGCGGCCGCCGTCGCCGCCGTGAATCAGCGGCGCGGGAAATTTCGTCAGGTCCACATCTTTGCCGAGCAGGATGTTTTCCTTGCACGGGCCGGTTTTCACCGTCACCGGCTTGACCGGCTTTTCCTTGCGCTCGAGATAAAAATGCATGATCTCCTGCGGCGACGCGTCGGGCGCGAGGCCGAAGGCGAGCGCGATGCGCGCGTAGAGCGAGTGGCCGGGCTGCCGGCTCGGCCCGAGCGAAGCGCCGAGCGCGCGGAAGCCCGCGGGGTGGCCCTTGACCTTTTCGAAGAGGGCCGCCGGCGCGCCGATGTCGTAGCAGTGGCGGATGATCGCGCCCATCTCGAGGTTCCAATCGACCTCTTCGGCGACGCGCTGGAGCTCGCCGTGCGACTCCAGCACTTTGATGAAATCGCGTAAATCTTTCAGTGCCATATCGCCAGTTTGTGACAGAAGAGCGCTACCTTGTCAACGTCGGTTCGCGCCGGCAGCCCCCGGATTTTGACTGGACAAACGCGATGACCTGGACTACATAGTTAGCAACCGTCCAGGGGGTGCATTTATGGCAGAGACCAACAGAATCGCCGGCGCGCGCGCTTCCGAATCGGGCGCCTATCTCGGCCCCGGCAGCAAGGTGAACGGCCGGCTTCTTTTCGAGGGGCCGACGACCATCGAAGGAGAGATCGAAGGCGAGATCCTGGTCCACGGCAACGTCACGATCGGCGAGAGCGCCGTCGTCAAAGGCAAGATCAGCGCCACCTCCGCGCTGATCCGCGGCAAGGTGACCGCCGACGTGCAGGCGGACAAGAAGATCGAGATCCAGCCGCCCGCCGTCGTCGTCGGCGACCTCTTCACCCAGAGCCTGGTGATCGGCGACGGCGCCATCCTCGAAGGCCACTGCACCATGAAAAAAGAGCGGGAAGGAAAAGTCCTGCCGCTGCTGCGCCAGGAGACCGGCGGCCGCAAGCCGGACGAGACGGTATAAAAAAGTTTCTGGTCTCGGGTTTGAGGCTTTAGGTCTACGTACGCATGCCGCCGCCCACCCTTCCCCTTCACAAAGACCGTAAATTTAGAAAAAAAGACTGGATTCCCACTTGCGGGGGAATGACTCAGGAGGTTGGCGCGGGCTTTTTTATTCCCTGAAACTTGAAACCTGAAACTATTTACTCTATCAACAGCGGCACGATCTTCCGCTCCTTCGCGCTCACCAGGCCGCGCGCCGTGATCCGGAGCGCGGGCAGCGTCACGAACGTGAGAAACGCGATCGCGTAGAGCGGCCTGGGAAAAGGCGCGCCGCGCTCTCTCAGCAACCGATGCGCGCGCTCCAGCCGCGCCCCCATCTCGCGCCAGGGATCGAGGGAGAAGATCCCGCCCACCGGAAACTCGATTTTAGCCAGGACTTGGCCGCGGTCGACCACCGCGACGCCGCCGCCGGCGGCGGCCAGAACGTTGGCCGCAAGCGCCATGTCTTCGCCGCTCCGCCCGGCGACGAGCAGCGTGTTCTCGTCCAGGTTGGCGGTCATGCCGACGGCGCCGACGCGCGCGCCGAAGCCCTTGAGGAAGCCGAGCGCGACTCCGCCCTCGGGCCGGTGGCGCTCGAACGCGGCGATTTTCAAGATGTCGCCCTCGGGATCGGCGGCGAGCGCGCCGTTCGGCGCGGGAAAATCGTGAATCGCCTCGGCGGTGATCGTCTGGCCGACGAGCTCAATAACGCGCGCCCTGGCGCTGGGAGAAGCGCAGGGGATGCGAAACGCCGCGGCGGTTATATCCGGCCGGATGTTCAAGCAATGCATGGTACCCGCCGGCCAGGCGATGGGCCGGGGACGGACCAGCGAATCGCCTCCTTTCGCGAGCACCTTGCCTTCGATCATCGTCGAATGCACCCGCACGTCGCTTAAATCGCCTTCGAGGAAAGCGAGATCGGCGAAGCGGCCCGGCGCGATGCCGCCGATCTCCGGTTCCAGGCCCGAATAGGTCGCCGGATTGAGCGTCGCGGCCTGGATCGCCTGCACGGGCGAGAGGCCGAGCGCGATCGCGCGCCTGATGACGAAATCCATATGCCCGTCGGAAATCACGTCGTCCGGCGACATGCCGTCGGTGACGAGCATGAGGCGCTGCGTGCTGAGGCCGCGCGCGACGACCGTCTTGAGCGTGCCTTCGAGATCGCGGCGGAACGAGCCCTCGCGGAGCATCACCCAGTAGCCGGAGCGGAGCCTTTGCAGCACGTCGGCCTCGTTGATCGGCTCGTGGCACGAAGAGACGCCCGCCGCGGCGACGGCGGATAATTTTTGATCGCGCGCGCCCGCGGTGTGGCCGTGGATGATTTTGCCCCGCGCGAGCGCCATCTCGATCCGCTCCAGTAATTCCCGGTCGCCCTGGAGCAGGCGCAGCCACGAGACGATCTCGCCGAGCCCGATAATCCGCGGGTCGTCCAGCCCCGCCGCGACCTCCGCCTGCGTGAGCGACTTGGTGCTGCAGACGGCCGGGTCCTGCGGCGCGACCATGGAAAGCACCGTATAGACGCGGAGCGGGTGGGCTTCGACTTCGTCGAGAAAGAGCTTGACGCCCTGGAAGCCGAACACCGTCGCCTGCTCGTCGCACGAGGCGACCAGCGCCGTGGTGCCGTGGGGAAGATACGCCTGCAAGTACTCGTAGGGGCGGCAATAATGGCCGATGTGGGTGTGCGCGTCGATGAAGCCCGGCGCGAGGTGGAGGCCGCCGGCGTCGATGATTTCGGTCTTCTCGCCGCGCGCG
>DASWFA010000097.1:0-3667 GCA_036394475.1 Binatia bacterium | reverse complement strand
CTTCGAGGCCGTAGCCGACCTCGATGCGGAGCTTGCGGTCTTTTTGGGCGATCACGAGGACGGCGCCGTTGTCCGCGCCTTTTTTGCCGAGCTTCCAGCTCTCCGCGACGCGGATGCCGAAGCCCTCGATGTCTTCGCCGTCGAGGGTCGGGACCGTGAGCACGGCGATCTGATGGCCGGTCTGGTTTTCGAATTGCTCCAGACGCTGCTCCAGCGCGCGGGCGCGCTCGGCGGGCAGCAGATTGGCGTAGTCGTTGACGCGCGCCTTGAGCGGCGGGATCGTTGGAGCGGCGGCGATGAATAAAAATGACAGTACGGCCGCCGCGATGAACGAGATCCGATTTTTCATTCTGTTACCAGCTTCCCGAAGCCCCGCCGCCGAAACCTCCGCCGCCCCCGCTGAAACCTCCGCTGTCACCGAACCCGGAACCCCCGTCGATCCCGTAGGGACTTCCCTGCGAATTCCTGGTTTTCGGACGGAAATCGGTCGGATTCTGACCTTCGGCTAGGCCGGCGTAGAAGAACAGTACCACCGCAACGCCTTGGTCGCGGTCGTTTCATTTGCCGGCGTCCTTTTTCGCGGCTCCTTCTCGAGCCGATCCGCTAAATGGGAGATCAACGATTCGGTGATAATCCGGCTTTGGCACGGTAGCCCGCCACAGGCCCGTCCTAAAACTTCACCGCCGGCGGCGTCGCCGCTTTTTCGTCCGCCGTGAAGGTCGCGCGCGGATCGAGGTGAAGAATATAGCGTGCGGTCATGTTGGTCGGGAAGAAGCGCACGGCCTTGTTGTATTCCGCCACGGTCTCGATGTAGCGCTTGCGGGCGACGGCGATGCGGTTTTCCGTGCCTTCGAGCTGGGCCTGCAAGTCGCGGTAGTTTTGATTGGCCTTCAATTCGGGGTAGCGCTCGACGGTCACCAGCAGCCGGGAGAGCGCGCCGGAGAGGTTGCGCTGCGCCTGCTCGAATTTTTGCAGCATCTGCGGGTCGCTCAGGTCCTTGGCGTCCAGCTTGACGCTCGTGGCCTGGCTCCGCGCCTGGATGACTTGGTTGAGAGTGTCCTGCTCGAACTTGGCGGCGCCCTTGACCGTCTCGACCAGGTTGGGTATCAGGTCGGCGCGCCGCTGGTACTGATTCTGCACCTCGCTCCAGGCGGCTTTGACTTCTTCGTCCAGCCCCTGCAGCTTGTTATAACCGCAGCCGGAGAGAAACAACAAGGTGATCAGCGCAGTCGCGGCGCCGAAGGTCTTTTTCATCATTGCGGAAGCATTACAAAGCGATGGGGGGTTGTCAAGCTTACGGGCCCTTGACCGGCGCCAACTTCAATTCGCTCCGTTTAGGGCTTCACCCGACTTGCCGGGTCCCGCCGGGTTGTTAGGCTAAAAATGCGCGAACGGTAGGCGGGAGGGCGCCATGAAAGCCATTTTCTATTCAATCCCGGTGCTTTTAACGGCCCTGAATCTGTCCGGCTGCCAAATCGTGGGGGACATCTTCAAGGCCGGCGTGTGGGTGGGAGTGCTTCTGGTGGTCCTGGTGATCGGCGTGATCGTCTGGATGGTTTCCCGGAGCGGCGCCTGAGAGATGCGCCGCTCCGGATTTTTACTCAAGGCGCGCGCGGCTTAAGCTCCCGCCCCGACTCTCGGCCGCCACTTGTCGAAGTGCTTTTCGATGCGGCCTAAAATCTCCATCCCGAGCAGGCCCGAGAGCGCGAAAATCAGCACGCCCACGAAGACCTTGTCGGTCTGAAACGTCGCGCCGGCGACGGTGATCATGAAGCCGATGCCGGCCGTGGCGGCGTAAAGCTCGCCGACCATGACGCCGACCAGCGCCCGGCCGAGTCCGACCCGGAGGCCCGTCAGAATGAACGGCAGCGTGGCGGGCAGGATGACGCTCTTGAACACCAGCCACTCGGAGGCGCCGAAGCTCCTGGCCGCGTTGAGCAGCGCGGACGGGGTCGTCTTGACGCCGTCCCGCACGTTGACGAGGATCGGCAGGACCGCGCCGAGAAAGATGATGCCCACTTTGGACATCATGCCGATGCCGAGCCAGATGATCACGAGCGGCAGCAGGGCGACGCGCGGCGTCGCGTTCATCGCGTTGATGAATGGGTCGAAGACGGCGCTGAACTGCTTGTTCCAGCCGACCGCGATGCCGAACGGAATCGCCACGGCGACGGAGAGCAGATAGCCGCCCAGGAATTCGATCGAGCTGACCCTGAGATCGTTCCAGATCTCCCCGGAGGCGAAGAGCTCGACCCCGGCCTTCCAGATCAGCGAGGGCGCGCTCATGAACATCGGGTTGACGCGGAGAATGGGGATCGGATTATAGGCGCTGATCGGCCCGCCCATGAACTCCCATAGGATGAGGAAGAACGAGACGGACAGCGTTCCTAAAATCTTCTTCTCGTTGTTGAGGTAGAATTTATAGAGCCACGAGGCCTCGGCGACGCTTACGTCCAATAGGACTTCTTCCTGAGCTTCAGCCATGACGGTTCCTCCGGTTATTTTAATTTCTATGCTCCTGTAGCCGTTCCGTTGCCCGGCCGCTGCGATCGGGCGAAAAAGAGCCGCGGGTGCAGAACGCGCTCGCGCCGTTGTTCCGCTTCCAAATTGTGCGCCCGGGCTTTCAGCAAATCCTTGAGGGAGACGACTCCCAGAACTTTTCCTCCGGCGCGCTCGACGACGGGAAATCGGGTCAGGCCGGTCTCCGCCATGCGATAAACCACGGCGCGCAAGGGCTCGTCGGAATAGGCCACGATCGGATTGGATCGCCCCGCTTCGATCAACCGCCCAACCGTCTCGCGGCCGTTTTCCTTGCGCAATTTCCGAATGTCGGCTTCCGTGAGAACCCCGGCCAGCCGGTCCTCGCCGTCCACGACCGGATAGAGACGCTGGCGCCGCTTGTGCCGGTCGGCGTGAAGCGTCTCCGCCAGTTGTCTCGCCGGCGCGCGGTCGGGAATGAGGACCGAGTTCGCCGGCATGACTTCGCGCACGAAAAGAATCTCCAGCGGATCGATCGCGTATTCGCGGCTCAGGTGATAGCCCCGGCGCGCCACTTTTTCCGTCAGGATGGAGCGCCCGAGAACGAGAACGGTGAACGAGTAGGCGAGCATCGTGGCGACCAGCAGGGGCAGGAGAATGTCGACGTCGTGCGTGAGCTCCAGGACGAAAATCACCCCGGTAAACGGCACCCGCATGGTGCCGCCGAGAATCGCCCCCATGCTGACGAGCGGCCAGAAGCCGATGCCTTCGTTGGGGAGCCAGTTGGCCGCCAGGCCTCCGAGGGCGCCGCCCATCATCAAAAGCGGCGCGAGCACGCCGCCCGAGGTGCCCGAGCCGAGCGACACGACCCAGATTACCGACTTGACCAGGAGGACGCCCAGGATGACGCGGTTGGGGACGTCGTCTCTGAGCAGCGACTCGATGACGTCGTAGCCGACGCCGAGCGCCTGCGGAAAAATCAACCCGCCGACGCCGATGGCCAGGCCGCCGATCGCCGGCCACCACATCCAATGAATCGGCAGTTTTTTAAAGCCGTCCTCGGCAGCGTAGACCGCGACCGTGAGCAGCGCCGACAATCCGCCCGCGAGCAGCCCGACCAGCGCGCAGCCGAGAATGCCTTCCGGTCCGATAAAAACCGGATGCGCCGCCCTGGGGAAGAGCGGCCCCA
>DASWFA010000096.1:0-2968 GCA_036394475.1 Binatia bacterium | reverse complement strand
CCGCCGTCAACGCCGCGCAGGGCGGCGACACGGTGCGGATTCAGCCCGGGACCTATTCCGAGCAGATCCTCGTTTCAGGAAAGAACAACACCGCCGCGGCCGGCGAGGCCGACCGGATCGTCATCGAAGCCGATTTCCTCGCGCCGCCGGGGGGCGTCGTCATCGCCGGGAGCGCCGGCGGCTGCGGCGGCTATGCCATGCGGCTCAAGCGGTCGAAGTTCATTACGATCCGCGGCCTCACCATCACGGGCGCGGGCGGGACGGCGGTCGAGCTTTTGGGCGGGAGCAACCAGAACGCGGCCGTCCGCATCGAGCAAAACCGGATCTTCGGCAACGGCCTCGGCGGCTGCAACGGCGGCGTCGCGGTCGGCCCCGGCAACACGGATACGCTGATCGTCAATAACCTCGTCTACGGCAACCGCAAGGACGGCATCTCCATCGCGCCGGTGAGCGAGTCCGACGCGGACGCCGTTTACATCGTCGAGAACACGATCCACGCCAACCAGTGGAACGGCGTGGACATCGGCAGCCGCCAGAGAGCCTTTCTCGTCAATAATATCATCACCGGCAACGGCGCCGCCCCCGGCGGCGGCGGCGGCCGGTTCGGGGTCCGGCGTCAAGGCGCGAGCGGCCGCGAAGCCCGGATTCATCTGGTGCATAACCTGATTTGCGGCAACCGCCTGGGCGAGCTCGACGGCGGCCTGCTCGACCCGGCCACCGATGCCGGCAATCTGACGCCCGGCGGCAGCGAAGGCCCCGGAGTCGGCGCGAGTCCCGGCTGCGATCTCCCCGCCGCCGTCTACGCCAACCTCAACGGACGCGACGGCGCGCCCAACACCGACGACGACGACTTCCGCCCCGCTGCGAGCTCTCCGGCCGTCGACATGGGCACCGACCCGCGCGCGCTGGGGTTGAACCCCGCCTTCGATCCGCTCTTCCTGGCCGACTTCGCCGACGGCATCGCGCGCCCGGCCGGCGCCGCCGGCGGCGCGGTGGCGTTCGACGCCGGGGCGGTGGAGATCGGCGACCTTCCCCCCAAAGCCAGCGATACCCGCGCCGGTACGACCACGGGCGCGCCGGTGAGCATTCTCCTCCAGGGCCGCGACTTGGACAATTTCAACTTCAGCTTCGTCATCGTCGACGGCCCGGGCCACGGCTCGCTCGGCCCGCTCGGCGCGCCCACGGTCATCATCATCAACGACTTCCACAGCAACCGGGCCGGCGCGATCCGCTGGGTGGCGGTGACGTACACTCCGGCGGCGAATTACAGCGGCCCCGACAGCTTCACGTTCAAGGTAAACGACGGCCTCTACGACTCCAACGTCGCCACCGTTTCGATCGCCGTCGGCGCGCCGTAGCCCGGCGTTTTCCCCCCGCCTTCACCCTCCGCCCGTCCGTTTGGCTTTTCACGCCGTAGTGTGTAAACCATCTTTACGATGAAAGTCGGCTCCAAGGGATACTACGGGCTGCTCGCGCTCACCGATCTGGCGCAGAATTCCAAGGGGCGCCAGCTCGTGCAGGTGAAAGAGATCGCGCGCCGGCAGAAAATCCCGGAGGAATATCTGGGCCAGATCATGGTGCTGCTCAAGCGCGCCAATCTCGTGCACGGCGCCAGGGGCCCCGGCGGCGGCTACCGGCTGGCGCGCCCGGCCGAGAGCATCAGCGTGACCGAGGTCTTGAAGCTGCTCGAAGGCCCGCTCATGGGAGTCGATCTCAGAAACCCGCGCGAGCGCCTGCCGAACTCCGCGCCCGCGCGCAAGCTCATCGCCGCCTGGACCCGGGCCGTCGAGACGGCGGAAAAAATGCTCGAGGAAGTCAGCGTCGCCGACCTCTGCAAGCCCGAAGAGCGGCCGCAGATGTACTACATCTGACGAATTTTGAATTGTGAATGTCGAATTTTGAAGCTCGGATTTTAATGCAACACGCAAAATTGAAATTTCGGCGTTTCCCGGTGAACTTGACCGGAACCGCTGTTTGAGCTACAAAGGTGCCATGACTTTGCTGGAGAAAATCCTCGATGGCACGAGCTGGCGGCGCCGGCGCTCCATCCGCCGTCTGCCGCTTGGCTAGCTCCAGCTTTTTATCGCGATTTAAGGCCATAGGCGGACCGTCTATGGCCTTTTTGTTTTTTTAGGGACTTAAAAAAGATGCTCCATCCGTCGTTCGAAGAATTCTCGCGCCTGGCGAAGCGGGGCAACCTGATCCCCGTCTACCGGGAGCTGCTCATGGACCTGGAGACGCCGCTGTCTTTTTTCCAGCGGCTCGAGCGCGACCGCTATGCCTTCCTGTTGGAGAGCGTCGAGGGCAGCGAGCGCTGGGCGCGCTATTCCTTCCTGGGCACGCGCCCCTATCTGGTTTTTAAAGCGCGCGGGAGCGACGTCGAGATCGTCGAGGAAGGGAAGAAAAAGAAGCTCGCGGCGAAAGAGCCGCTGAAGGTCCTGGAAGAGCTGCTGCGGCAGTACCGTCCCGTGGCGGTCGACGGCGTGCCGCCTTTTTTCGGCGGCGCCTTGGGCTACGTCGCCTACGACGCCGTGGAGTCGCTCCACCGCATCGCCGGCGCCGGGAAGGACGCCGACGGCGAGCCGGAGATTTTCTTCATCTTCGTCCAGACGCTGGTCGCCTTCGACAACTTGAAGCACACCGTCAAGGTGATCGACAACGTGCGCACCGGCGACGGCAAGAATCTCCGCCGGGCCTACGACGCCGCCGAGCAGAGAATCCGCCGGCTGGTGGCCTCCCTCAAGCCGAGAAAAGCCGACGCCCGGGACCTCGGCCTCGCGCGGCGGGAGAAAAAATTCCGCTCCAACCTGACGCCGCGGGCGTTCAAGGCCTCCGTCGAGAAGGCCAAGGAATACATCCGGGCCGGCGACATCATCCAGGCGGTGCTCTGCCAGCGGCTCGAGACCGAGACCGCGGCCGACCCCTTCGAGGTCTACCGCGCGCTCCGGCTCGTCAACCCGTCGCCCTA